>JALHUM010000288.1 GCA_022865905.1 Anaerolineales bacterium
ATCGGATCGTTGTCGCGAATGCAGGTGCCGTCGGGCGTGGGATAATCGGCGCCGAATACCGTGACCTTCTCCCGCCGGCCCAACGCCGCCAGCAACAGCACGGGAATCAAGTGCGTCTCCGGATCGTGATCCTCGCCCAGCGAGCCGTCGGCCGCGCTGCCCGCCACGTTGAAATATCGCAGGGCGACCACTTCCAGGCCAAAGGCACGGGTATACAGCCCGGCGTAGATCTCGGCGATTTGCTTAGAAGCCGCGTAGGGAGATAGCGGTTGCAAGCGCGCATCCTCCGCAAGCGGCAGAGCATCCGAGTTGCCGTATACGGCTGCGCTGGAGGCCAGCACCACGCGGCGTACATGCGCCTGGCGCGCCGCTTCGAGCAGGATTTCCGTCCCGCCCACGTTGACATCGAAGCAGGTTCGAGGTTCGGATATGGAAAGCGGCGCGGAGACGAAGGCCGCCTCGTGGAAGATGACTTCTACATCCCGGACGGCCTCGCCCACCCGCGCCGCGTCACGCAAGTCGCCTTCTTGGACCTCTAGCCTGCCGTCGAAAACCTCGAGGTTTTCGCGCCTTCCAGTCGAGAAGTTGTCCAGCACGCGGACCGCGTTGCCTCCTGCGAGTAACGCCTGGACGAGGTGCGATCCAATGAATCCCGCCCCGCCAGTGACGAGATAATTTCTCATGCTATCTCCCACGGAAGCCGAACACCTGCCCGACGGTGCGCAGCAAGATGAAGATGTCCATCAACAGGTTGCGGTGCTTGATGTAGTAGAGGTCGTATTCGAGTTTGGTCGCCATTTCTTCGACTGTCGCGTAGTAGCTGTAGCTTACCTGCGCCAGCCCGGTGACGCCCGGCTTGACCAGCGAGCGCGCCCGGTAAAAAGGGATTTGTTTCTGGAATTCGGTAATCCATTCCGGGCGCTCGGCGCGCGGCCCGACCAGGCTCATTTCCCCGCGCAAGACGTTGAGGAACTGGGGCAGCTCGTCGATGTGCGCCTTGCGCAGTAAATTACCCACGCTCGTAATACGTCTGTCCTTTTCCTGGGTCAATTGGACTTTGCCGTCCTTTTCGGCATCCTGGCGCATGGTGCGGAACTTGTAAATGTCATAAGGCTTGCCGCCCTTGCCAGAACGGATCTGCTTGTAAATGACGGGCGAACCGCTGTCGAGAAGGATGAGGATTGCGACCAGAGGGTAGAGCAGCACACAAATGCCCATGCCGGCCAATCCGCCAAGGATGTCGAGGAGACGTTTGCCAGCCTCGTAGAATCCGCCGACGCGCGCCTCGTCTACGAAAGAACGGATCAGCCAGTCTGATTCCAGGTGGTGAACTGGCACACGTCCCATCATTTCCTCATACAAAGTGGGCATAGGCGTGACCTCGATGCCGCTTTCCTGGGCGTCCAAGATAGTTTGGAAGGTGCTGCCCTGCATCTCGCCGGTGATGGCAACGACGATGTCGGTAACGCGCTCTTTTTCTGCAATTTCCAGCAGGAGATCGCTTTGGCTAAGGACAGGGTATCCCTCCACCTGCTCGCCAAGTTTCCTCGGGTCGTCGTCAATGAAACCGACAAGAGAGAAAGGCGGGGGCCTAAGATTTTTGTAAGCTTCAGCCAGTCTCTGTCCGGCTTTCCCGGCTCCGACTACCAGCACGCGGCGCATAAAGGCGGGTGCAGTGAAGATGCGAATGTAGGCGAGTCTCCAGAGCAGGGTAAGGACAGAGGCGGCAACGAGAAAAGCTCCAATGCCTATCCGGTTCAATGAGCCTTTCACGAGCACATAGACGAAGGCATAAATCACCAAACCAATCAGCGCTGCGAAGGCAATGCCGCGCACGATTTTACGCCAGTTATGGGCGCGGTGCACATCGTAAAGCTCGACCAACAATACCAACCACCCCAATGGCAAGAGATAGAACCAGAACTCGACGCGTTCCTGCAGGAAACCGAGCGAGAACTTGAACCAAAGATCGCGTTGCCCCCAAACGTAAAGAGCCACGAACAAGGCGATGGCAGCCATGGCCATATCGCCAATAATGAGTATGAGCCGTTTTTCACTAGGGCGGACCCGCCAACGCGTAGACCTAGGAGTGATTTTCGAGCTGTTGCTGTTCATCTGTTACTTAATCATACTCCATAAAAAGCCTGCGCCCCAGGAAATGTGCATAATTGCGACGGCCAATGGAAGGCCGATCATCAAAGTCCATTTTCGCTGGTGGATGGCGGCCCGAATACCGGCAAGGATTAAAACCAGCGCGTAAAATAATACCTCTGTTGCCAGCAATAACCGGAAAACCGGTGAAAAGATTGCCAGAAAAATTCCTCCTATCAGACTGAGAACGAACAGCGGCGGAAGGCCTTGCCGCCAGCGCAGCGTCTCTGGATAGCGCTTCAGCATCTTCCGCTTCCAGTAACCGTAGCGCCAGAATTGGCTGCCCAGCGCCCTCAGCGTGGGTCGGGCATAGTAGACGGACCGAATGGCCGGGTCGAGCCAGATGCGACCCCCGGATTTTCTTATGCGGACGTTGAATTCGTAGTCTTCATTGGTAAGCAGGGATTCATCGAAGAAGCCGACCAGGGCAAACTGTTCGCGCTTGAAAGCGCCGAACGGGACGGTATCCACGTAAGCAGTCTTTTCGGCGTGGCGATAGAAGGCATCGCCGACGCCGAGCGGATGCGTTGCGGCTGCGGCGATGGCTTGAGCCACCCAACCCTGCGCCCCGGGGCGGATCTCCCAGATGCCGCCGACGTTCTCCCCGAGGCCGGATTCCAGTGCGGCCACGCAGTGTTCGACGTAATCCGGGTAAGGCATCGAATGAGCGTCCAGGCGGATGATGATCTCACCTTGGGCTTCCTGCAGGGCGCGGTTGAGTGCGGCCGGGATGATGCGCGCCGGGTTGTCTACCACGCAAATATGCAAATCAGGATGTTTTTCGACGAAGGCCATGATCTCGCCGCGCGTGTCATCGCTTGACATGCCGTCGGCGATGACGACTTCCATCTCGGCGTGCGGGTAGGTCTGCGCGTCAATGGCTGCGAGCAAGTCGCGGATCGTAGCTTGCTCGTTGTAACAGGGGATGATGATCGAGACGAAAGGGGACATTCGGTTATATTTTACGTTTTACGTTTTAGCATAACTCGTAAAACGTAAGGCGTAATGTGCTATTTTTAGCGCTTCGCGACGGACTTGTCAGCCGGTGGGGTGAGCGGGAGCATGACCGTGAACGTGCTGCCCTCGCCCGGCGCGCTACGGACGCTAATTGTACCACCATGCGCCTGGACGATTTCTTTGACAATCGCCAGACCGAGCCCCGCGCCATGTTTTTCGCCGCCTTTGCGCGCCGGGTCGGCCTGATGGAACCGGTCGAAGATGTGCGCGATTTCTGCAGACGGGATGCCTATCCCGCTGTCTGTGACCGAAACCTCGATCTCATTTCCAACTTGCAGGGTGCTCAGGATGATCTGGCTTCCGCCTGGTGTGAATTTCATGGCGTTATCTACCAGGTTGGTGAGGACTTGCGCCAGCCGGTCGCCATCGCCGATGAGAGGCGGCAACGCGGGAGCCTGGACTTGAAAGCTGATACCTGTTTTTCTAGCTTGCGGCGTGAACTTCTCGACCACGCTATCGAGCAATGTGGGAATATCCACCGGCGCGCGTTGAAAGTCGGCGATGCCGGCGTCGAGGCGAGCCAGGTCGAGCAGGTCGAGCACCATGCGGTGCATCCGCCCGGCTTCGTCGTGGATCACCCTGGCAGCCTGCTGGCGCGCTTCGGGCGTGTCGGCGGTTCCATCCAGGATGGCCTGCGCGAAACCCTGGATCGAGGTCAGCGGGGTCTTGAGTTCGTGGGATACGTTGGCGACGAAATCGCGCTGGGATTTCTGGCTGGCCTGCACCCGGGCGGTCATCTCGTTGAAGGTGCGCGTCAGGGTCTGGACCTCGCGCGGGCCTTTAAGCGGAAGGGAGGCGGCCTGCCGGGCTGGCATCTGACGCGAGGCAGCCACCACTTGCTGGAGCGGATCGGCGATCCAGCGCGCTACCCCAAAGGCTATGACCAGGGATAGGATCAGCGCCAATGCACTGGCCTCGATGAAGGGCAGAAAAAGATCATCCCGGATGATGGTCAGCAAGTGCACCTTTTGGCGCGGAACAGCCAACAACAACCAGCGTTCATCCGATAACTTTTCGGCGATGAAAAGCCAATAAGCTCCCGAATCGTCTTTTATGACCCTGTTCAATATAAGGATGCGCAGCAGGCGCGGCTGGGAAAGGGCGGGGGAGCTTCCAGCACGTGAATCGGCCTGCAATTGGCGGTTCTTATCGAGGATCAGCAGGCGCACGTCGTAGGTTTGGTCGTATTGCTTGAGGATCGGCAGGAGAGAATCTATCGGCAAGCTCCCCAGGCCGGGTTGGTTTGTTTGGAGGATCGCTTCTATGTCTTGCAGGTGCGTGAAGGTTTGCCGGTAAACAAAGGGATTCCGGATGAGGTAGACGATGATGAATAAAGCCGTTACGGTCAGCGCGGATAAAACCAGCAGGGCGTAACTGAGCCAGAGGCGGGCGCGCAGGGAGGAGGACATCAGGCCACCAATTTATACCCGATGCCGGTCACGGTCTCGATGCGCACTCGGCTTTCGGTCAGCTTCTTGCGCAGGTGGGCAATGTGGACATCCACGGTGCGCGTCTGCCCGTAGAAGTCGAAGCCCCAGGCCTGTTGAAGCAATTGCTCGCGGCTCA
>JALHUM010000289.1 GCA_022865905.1 Anaerolineales bacterium
CCCTGGATGTAGGTGCTGTTGTAGCGCGCCCCGCCGTCGTGATAATCCTTGCCGGTGGCGATGCAGTCGTCAATCAGCAGCGAGAGGAACGGGGTGGGCATATATGCCGCGTACAGCCGCTCGATGACGTTATTGCCGCGCACCTTGATGTCAATGAAAAAACGCAGTTGCTTTTCGTACGCGGTAAAAAATTCCTCGAAGGATTCGAATGTGGCCGGATTGCCCGTCTGCAGGCCGATCTTGCGCCCCGTGCGGGGATCCAGACCGTTGTGCAGCGTCAGCTCCAACACCTTGGGCATGTTGAAGTAACCGGACAAGATGTAGGCTTCTTTGCCGAACGCGCCGACCTCCACGCAGCCGGACGAGCCGCCGTTGCGGGCATCCGCGACGGATTTGCCCATGCGCACCAGTTCCTGGACGATCAGGTCAGCGTTGAAAACCGACGGCTGTCCGAAGCCGGTGCGGATGATCCTGGTGGCGCGCTTGACGAAGCGGTCGGGGTTCTTCTTGCTGACCTGGATCGAAGAGCTGGGCTGTAAGAGGCGCATCTCCTCGATCACGTCCAGCAGCAAGTAGGTGACCTCGTTGACTCCGTCCGAGCCGTCTTCCATGATCCCGCCGAGGTTGATCTGAGCGAAGTCGGTGTAGGTGCCGCTCTCGGCGGCGGTCACGCCGACTTTGGGCGGGGCGGGCTGGTTGTTGAACTTGATCCAGAAGCATTGCAGCAGCTCTTCGGCCAGACCTCGGGGGTCTCCAAAGACCCCCGAGGTCTTCCATTGTTCGTAGAAAGGGTACAGGTGGCGGTCGAGGTGGCCGGGGCAAAAGGCGTCCCAGGTGTTGAGTTCGGTCGTCACGCCAAGGTGGACGAACCAGTAATATTGCAGCGCCTCCCAGAAGTCGCGCGGGGCGTGCGCCGGGACGTGGGTGCAGATCTCGGCGATGCGCTCTAGCTCGGCCTTGCGAGGCGGGTCGGCCTCTCGTTTTGCGGAAGCCCGCGCCAGGTCCGCGTGGCGCTGCGCAAAGCGGATCAACGCATCTGAACAGATGGACATGGCATGCAATTCCTGTTCCTTGGCGTATGCTTGCGGGTCGTGGAGATAGTCCAATCCCTGGAGACTGTGTTGAACCTCCGCCTTGAAATCCAACATGCCCTTGCGGTAGATCTTGTCGTCCAGCACGGTGTGACCGGGGGCGCGCTGCTCCATGAACTCGGTAAAGATGCCCGCTTCGTAGGCTGCTTTCCACTCGCCAGTCATCTCAGTGAAGAGCAGGTCGCGCATGGACTTGCCTTGCCAGAACGGGATGATCGTATCCTGGTAGACTTGCCGCGCCTGCGGGCTGACAGCAAAAGGGATTTTTTCGCGACCGTTGAGGATATCCAGGTCTTGCAGGCTGTGGCAGCACAGTTCCGGGTAGGTCGGCGTGGCTTTTGGAGCCGGGCCTTTCTCGCCGACGATGAGTTCGCCTTCGCCGATGTAGATCGTCTTGTGTTCCATCAAGTATTGGAAGGCCAGGGCGCGGCGCAGCGGCGCGGAGACCAGGCCCATATTCTGCTTATAGAATTCCGTCATCAGTTCGGCGCGCTCGCTGGAGAGGGTCTCCTCGGCGTCGAGGGATTGCTGGCGGAGTTTTTTCACGCGTTCGGAAACGGTCATGGCTGCCTCCAGGCTGGATTATAAAACGAAAGAGTCTTAACTGGTTGACAATTCCGCAGGTGCGAGGTGCCCCTGCTAAGAACGCAGGGACAGGCCCCTGC
>JALHUM010000290.1 GCA_022865905.1 Anaerolineales bacterium
ATTTAGCTCGATGTGATAAGTGATCTCGCCATCAGGCTCATCTGCCTGCCAGATGAGGTAATTCGCGGTCTCGGCCAGGTTCTCGGTCGTAGGTTCTGGAACGGTCTTTGCCATCTCAGCCTCCTTCGGGTAAGGTTTTTTCTGATTCCATTATGGTAGCTTCTAGCTACCATTATACGGATTTTTTGGTCTGTGCACCTTAAAATCTGATGGCGGATAACCGATCAGGAAACAGTCAAACGATCGCTTTTCAAACACGAAGGGCACGAAGGATTACAATGGGCGTTCTTCGTGTTCCTTTGTGTCCTTTGTGTTAGGAAATTCTGTCCTTGCGTTTTTTCTTGCCTCGCGCCTGCCACCAGGCTCGCAGGCGCTTCCAAAGGGACGGGGAGGCTGGCGGTGGCGTTTCTTCGACCTCCGGCCAGGGATTCTTGTCCAGCATCTTACGCATGGTGTATTGGCTGATCAGTTTCAGCGTTGCCAGGAGGGGCGCGGCGATGATGACGCCCACGATGCCGAGCAGGTTGGCCGCGATGATGGCCGCGATCAGCACGAAAGCCGGGTGGACCTTCAGCGTCTGCGCCATGATGCGCGGCGCGACCAGGTTGCCGATGATCTGGTCAATGAGCAGGGCGAGTACGATGGTGATGCCTGTATAGGCAACCGGCGAGAGGCCAAAAGGTTTGACCGCCTGGAAGAAGGTCACCAGACCGAGCACGATCCAGGAAATTGCCGGGCCAACGTAAGGTAGGAAGTTGGCGAAGCCTGCCAGCAGCGCCAAGCCAATGGCGTAATGCACGCCGAGGATACTCAAAACGATCGTGTAAATAACAGTTGACAGGCCAAAAATGATGATCTGGCCGCGCAGGAAGGCGTTCCAGATGTGGCTGAGTTCCTTGCTCAATCGGCGCACATCCTCGGCATAGCCGGAGATTTCGAACCTGAGGATGCCGCTGCGCAGGCCGCCGCTTTCGAACAGGAAGAAGTACGAGACGATCAGGATGAACGCCATCCAGCCGAAGGTGCTGGCCGCGCTGCTTGCCAGCGTTCCGACCAGGTTCCCCAGGCGGCCCAAGGCGGGCTGGACGTAGGAAAGGATTTGCTGGCCAATGGAGTTCCAGTCAATTTTCGAAAAATCCAGGATGAAAGGCCCGATGTGGTATATCCGCCCAGGGAGGCTTTCGATGAAGGTGGGCAAATTAGTGATGGCGCTCTGGACGGTGTTGATCAGGCTTTGGATCTGCTGGACGAGCCCCACGCCGCCCAAGGTAAGCAGAACGGCCAAAATGATGATGAAGACCAGATAGATAAGATTGACCGCCATACGCCAGGAGAGGGGCGTCTTACGGTCAATCAAAGAAGCCAAGGGGTGCAGCAGGTAAGCCACCACGAAGGCCATCAACACCGGTACGATGATTGTATGGAAACGCAGCACCAGCGCGGCGAGGATGGCGATCACGGTCAGGGCGACCACCAGTTTGGTCATTGTTCCCCAACGCGGGGACGCAGCAGGTTGTGGATCACTCATGGCATTTCTCCTGAGAAGATTTCGATTTGCTCTTATATTCTAGACCCTACGCGGGATTCTTACAATGGTAGCTCAGAGAGCTACCACAACAGTATAATGGTAGCTCACGGAGCTACTATGATTGCGCCCATGCGCCGACTGTTCACTATTCACTGTTTGCTGATTACCAGCCTCCTGGCCGCCTGCGTCGCTCCCGTCACGCCGGCCGAGAAATTCAGCGTCATCATGCATCCTGATGGGCCGCTTTACGCTGGCGATCAGGTCAGTTTCGAGGTGCTGCCGTCGTCTGGCTTCGAATCCGAGGGACACGAGGTAGAGGTCAGTGTGGATGACAGGGAACTGGGACGTGCCGGCTTCGGCCCTTCTGGCGTCGCCGGGAGGATGGAAGCGACCCTGTGGTGGGCCTGGGACACGCGCGACCTCCAGCCTGGTCCGGAAACGCTGACGTTCACCCTCCTACCCGACGGTCCGAACTGGCAGGAGACCGTCACTTTGCATCTGCAGAGCCGGGTCCCGCCGCCGGAGCCGGTGGCACATTGGGCGGTCCTGACCAGTGACTGTTGCGCCCTCAATTTCATCACCGGCACGACCGCCGAGCGGGACATTGCTTCCCTGGCGCAAGTAGCGGATGAGCAGGCTGCTGACCTTGCCGCTCGCATGGATGAGAGTCTGAGCGAGAAAATCCCGGTCGTCTTCATGCCGCGCGTCCTGGGCAACGGCGGGTTCGCTGGCAATGCGATTTACGTTTCATACCTTGACAATGGTTATCTCGGTAATGCCACCGCGCATGTGCTGCATCACGAGTTTGTGCACTGGTTCGATGCTCTCGCAGGGGGCGACTTGCGCCCCCCCATCTTTCAGGAGGGATTGGCGGTCTACCTGAGCGGCGGGCATTTCAAGGCCGAGCCGCTGATCCCGCGCGC
>JALHUM010000291.1 GCA_022865905.1 Anaerolineales bacterium
AGTCTGCGTTAGCCTCTTCCAATTCGTGGTCTCTCGCCACCAGACGGCCGCGCACGATCCGATCGAGAAGCGGCAGTTCAACTTCAGGGGTTCGTGTGACTCCATGTGTTTCGATCTCCTCCAACGTTTTTCGGGTCTCATCCGCTGAATCGGGCCGATCCTCAGGCTGCTTGCTCATCAACCTGATCAGCAGCTGGTCAAGATCAGGCGGGATCTTGTCGTTGAAGGTGCTGGGCGGGACAACCGGCGCATGTAAATGCTGAGAGAGGATTGCCAGCATATTCTCGCCGGTGAAAGGAGGACGTCCAGCGGCGCACTCGTAGAGCATGACGCCCAACGCATACAGATCGGACCGGACGGTGGCGGTCTGGCCCTGGATCAATTCGGGCGCCAGGTATAACGCGGTGCCGACAATGACACCTTCCTCGGTCATGTGTTCCGCTCCGATCGTATGCGCCATGCCGAAATCCATCAGCTTGGCGGTCAGCCGGTCATCTGTGCGGAGGATCAAGATATTCTCTGGCTTGATGTCGCGATGGATGGTGCCATGCTGATGGGCATAATGGAGGGCGTCACACAGTTGCCTGGCAGTGCTGATGACTTGGGGGATGGTCAGGGTCCCGAAGTCATGCAGGTTTTTTCCGGTGGCTAGTTCCATGACGATGAACGGCACACCATCGGTTTCACCTGCGTCGTATACGGTGACGATGTTGGGATGATTAAGCTGGGCGACTGCCTGGGCTTCACGCAGCAGGCGGGCACGGCCTTCCGTACCTAGGCCTGAGCTGTTCAGGACTTTGACTGCCACGTCCCGGTCAAGGAGCGTATCGTGGGCACGGTAAACCGTCCCCATTCCGCCCTGGCCGATCTCGGCGTCAATCCGATAACGCTGGTGGAGCAGCGAGCCGATCATAGACGCCTCACAACCATGAGGGTAATATCATCGAACGGGGTGGCGGAGGCAGTAAACTTTGTGGCGATTTTTTCAACGCAAGAAATAATCTCAGCAGCGTTCTCGCCGTAATGTTCTTGCACGACCTGCTGAAGACGCTTTATGCCAAACTCCTTGCCAGCCGGATCCACTGCCTCGGTGACTCCGTCAGTATAGAGAAAGATGAAATCGCCCGGGTTGAGTTGTACGGTCTCTTGCCGATAGGGGAGCAAGGTATCCGCTCCCAATGCAATGCCTGTCCGCGTCAACTGGGTGGGAATTTTTTGGTTTTCCTTGGCATTAGGCTGACAGAGCAGAGGCGGGTTATGACCAGCATTGACATAGGTGAGCAATCCGCTGGCAGGATCGAGCGCCGCATAGAACAGGGTGACAAAGTAGCCGATATTGGAATCCCCGCAAATGGACAGATTGGCATGGGAAATATCGTCGGCCGGCGTGGGTGAATTTCCAAGACTGGCGCGCAGGATGCTCCGGCTGACTGCCATAAACAACGCGGCGGCCATCCCTTTGTCGCATACATCCGCAATGACAAGGCCGAGTTTCCCATCCGGCAGCGGGATGAAATCATAGAAATCCCCCGCCACCTCACGGGCTGGTTTCCAGAAAGCGGCAAAATCCCAGCCGGGAATTTGGGGGACCTCAGTTGGCAGCAGGCTGGTCTGCATCTTGCGGGCAGTTTGAAGTTCCTGGTCCATGTGGGCTTTTTCCACGGAC
>JALHUM010000292.1 GCA_022865905.1 Anaerolineales bacterium
CTACCATTACGTTTTACCTTTGCGAGCAATGTAAAAAGTAAACGTACCATCCTCAACCGGCTTAACCGAAGCATATTGCCGCACTAAGTGCTCGGTCAGCCACAAATTCCACTTTGTCTGGGCGACAATCCATTTACCCGTGAGTTTCTTCGCCACCAGCGACGGCAGGCTGAAATAATGTCCCCATTCTAACACGCGCATCGCGGACGGAGAGAAATAGTGCCACCACTTTTCCAGCCTGAAACCGGCCCGCTCTAGCCGCGCCTGCCAGATCTCAGGCCCGTCAGCGTGCTGGACGCGCGAGATGCGCCGGAACCAGTCCGTGTACCCCTTCCCCAATAGGCGTGAGATAGATAACTCCGAAAAATAGCGCGGGTTGGGCACACAGAAATAAAAAGGCGCGCCGGGTTCCAATACGCGGGCGGTCTCAGCCAGCACCTGCCCCACATGCGGAATGTGCTCCAGCACCGAGTTGCTGAACGCCGAGGCGAAATATCCATCTGGGAAAGGCATCGCCGTGCCATCCGCTTCGACCAGCAGGCGATATGTCCCTCGCCGACCCGCCTCGTGGATCGGCCCATGCCAGGGGTCGAGGCCAACATCAATCGGATGATCGAACGTGCGCGCTGTAAAGTGACCGTCGCCACAGCCCACATCCAGGGTCGGGATAGGCAGGTCGAGGGTCTGGTAGAAGGACGCCTCCACAGCGCGGATGAGGGCGCGGAAGTAGGGCAAGTCACGCAGGTTGAGGTAGAGATAATCCTTGTCAGGCATGGTATAAAGATAGCACTTTTACGAAAAGTGATAGCAGGAGTAGTTTAATGATCCGTACGTTGGTTCAACTGACCGAAGAGCAGATGCAGGCGCTGAAAGAACTGGCCAAGGCGAGGAAAACGTCCGTTGCCACGCTGGTGCGCGAGAGCTTGGCGCAGTATGTTGTCACGGTCACAAAGGATTCAGATCGCGAAGAAAAGCGCCGCCGGGCGATGGAGTTTGTCAGAAAAATAAAGAGCGGCGAAATTAAGTACCACGACATTGAGGGCAAGACAGATGTTTCGGTCAACCACGATAAGTACCTGGCGGAGATTTATGGAACATGGAAAGAATCTTCGTAGATACCTCCGCACTTTTTGCTCTGCTTGCCACAGAGGATTATCTAAGCAATATGGCTGCTGATATCTGGGACGAACTCATTGAGACACAGCACGCCATCATCACAAACAACTATGCTCTTGTTGAGTGCTTTACACATACTCAAAGTCGTCTTGGCCTTGACTTTGTACGCCATCTACATTCGAATATTGTACCGCTCCTCACGATAGATTGGATTGACGAAGAACAGCACGAAGCGCTTGTTGAAGACGTTCATACTGCCAGCCGCCTCAATCTAAGCTTGGTGGATTGTTCTGCCTTCAACACCATGCGCCGCCTGGGGATAGACACCGTCTTCACCTTTGACGATCACTTCCGAGAGCAGGGGTTCAACGTCATTCCTGACTGATCACTCATTAATCGTTTCTCGTTCCTTTTCCCTTCTTCCTCAACAACTCCTCAAACAACTTCTCGTATTCCTGCGCGACGCGGTTGGGGTCATACAGGCGAATCAATTCCGCCGTGTCGCAGCGGAATTTTTCTTTCTCGAAAAAGATCGCCAGCAACGCTTCCGCCAGCGCGGACGGCTCGCCAATCGGCACGATTTTTCCCATCCCGTGCATCGTCACCGGCTGGCGTACTCCCGGCAGCGCCGAGGCCACACATGGGACATTGTTCATCATTGCCTCGACCTGCACAAGGCCAAAAGCCTCGGTGGAATTGAGCGATGGGACGACCAACACATCCATGTTGGGATAAAAAGCGGCGAGTTGATGTTGGCTAAGATTGCCGAGGAACTTCCAATAGCCTCCCCCCATATATTTCTTGATGCGCGGTATCAGCCGGTCAGCGTAAGCCTGCTCGCCGAGCACGTCCTGATATTGACCGGCAAACAGCACCTGTGCCTTTGGGTACTTTTCCAGCACAGCTGGCAGCGCGTCGAGCAGCACCTCCACGCCTTTTTCAGCGGCGAAGCGCGTCACCATCCCGATGACGGGACTCCACCCAGCGATGTGGTGCTCACGCGCAAATGCCTCCACTGAACCAGGCGCAGGAGGCGGCAGTTCCACCGGAGGCAGGATAGGGGTCAACTTGTGACGGTAACGCGAGAGGTAAGAAGAATTGTCAGCGTAATCCTGGGTGTATGTGACGATGTGATCCGCCAAAATCCCGGCCATTTTGTTCTGGAATTTGACAACCAAGTTGACGAAGCGATTGAAGAGGCCGGGGGGCAACCGCAGATCGCAGTGATAAGTCAGCACGGAGGGCTTGCCGAAGAGACGGGCGCGCAAGACCACGCCAGGCGCGTCGAACTGGGGCAGGTGGAGATGGATCACGTCGTGCTCCCAGACCAATTTGGTGGCGACAAGGCCAAAGGTCGGGGCCAGCACGCCCTTGCTGACGCGGACGGCTACCGGCACGCGGATGACGTGGACGCCAGCCATCATTTCATCGCGCGGCAGGGACCTTCGGTCGTACTGAGTGGTTAGCACAGTGACCTGGTGTCCGCGCCGGGCAAAGGCGCGCCCCAGCCGTTCAGCGTAGATGGTCAGACCGGAAGTGTGGGGGCGGTAGTAAGTGAGGACGGTCAGGATTTTCATTGCACGACTCTAAAAAACAGGTTTAATCCTGGCACAAACCATCCAATCTGGGATCACGAAAGATCGGGGTGCGGCTGATCTCCCCCACGCGGCCATCCGGGGTTACGTTCAAGTCAACGGCGTAATAATAATGCGGCCCGCAGCCAAAGAACTGGTAATCGAAGACATGGACGATATACCCGTCGCCGGTGGTCTCCACATAAGTCTCTTCGAGGATGCGGACCTCATAGCTGTATTTCAGATTGAACTTCAAATCATAA
The DNA here is from genome assembly GCA_022865905.1 of Anaerolineales bacterium. Lineage (GTDB taxonomy): Bacteria > Chloroflexota > Anaerolineae > Anaerolineales > Villigracilaceae > CG2-30-58-95. Next base: position 2,954 of record JALHUM010000292.1, read on the forward strand.
AGCGGAAACACATCCGCAAGGGCGAGCGAAAAGCTCAGGGCTTCATCGGGCGATTCCATTGGGCCAAAAACCGCCCGGAATTCGTCAGCGTTCTTGATCAGCCGGAATTCGCCATCCACAAAAATGACATAACGCACCAGCATCGGCATCGGCCCGCCAACGTTATAGAAATATTCACTTGCCGGGGTTTTCAATGGTTCAGCAACATCATCACGCCAATAGGGCACATAGGTGCAGATTGCCATGGGATAGGCGGGATTCAACCCGCCAAACTCGGCCGGGACCTCTGCGAGCCGGTCGCAACCCAGGGTATAGAGAACACTGCCTTCCTCGCAATAGCGGTTGTACCCGTACTCATCGAGTGGACAGCCGGCGTCCTCGAAAGACGAGAAATCCACCTTCAGGTCGGGGGCGGGATGGTTGACGATCTTCGGCGGAATGCACCCGGAAAGCAGGAACACCATGCCCAGAGAGAACCAGATTGCCTTTTTCATCCCTTCCTCCTTTCGAACAAAACTCTGGAAATCGACTCAGGCGTGGGGATCAGCGCAATCGCAGAACTGTCCGTTGTTGTCGCATTCGACACATTCCAGTTGCAGCGTCGCGTGCCGGACCTCGTGCCTGTCCGCCAGCATTTGGCCGACTGCCGCCTGGACCTTCGCCCCAACGCTGACGGTGACATCCTCCGTGAGGATAGGAGCTGAAAGATAACGCAATTGGCTGGTGATGCTCCAGACGTGCAGGTCATGGATGCCGCGCACGCCTTCGACAGCCAGTATGTCACGCCGGAGCGCGTCCATGTCAATATCGGCGGGAGTGGATTCCATCAGGATTTCCAGCGACTCGCGCAGGATGCCCCAGGCGTTCCATAAGATGAGAATGCCAATGAGCACGCTGACCAGCGGGTCGAGCCAGTTTAGGCCGGTGAAGCGGATGAGGATGCCGGCCGCGAAGACTCCGACTGTCGAGATAACGTCACCCATCAGATGCAGGAAAGCGCTCTTGAGATTGAGATCGTGTTCCGCCCCGCGCCGGACCAGGAGGGCTGTGACCAGATTCACGACGACGGCCATGGCGCCGACGCCGATCAGCACATCGGCTTTCACGACCGGCGGCTCAATGAATCGCTTGTAGGCCTCGTAGAAAATCCCCAGGGCGATGA
>JALHUM010000293.1 GCA_022865905.1 Anaerolineales bacterium
CCCGCCAGCTTCACTCTCTTGTCCGAAACGACCTGGTCTAAAAATGACTCAACCCCTCCCCCATGTAAAGCCCCTCCTCCTCCGTGATGAGCGCTTCTCCCGCTGCTTCAACGGTATTTCCTTCGGATTGATTCTGTCATTGCGAGGCGGTGTTCGTCCGCCGAAGCAATCTCCTCGTCAAAGTGAAAGGGCCATGTCCGCCATCACAAGAAACACAAACCCAATGATAGGAAAGGATTTGTTCCTCCTTTGTTCCTCGATTATTTTTTACTCAAAAATCCTATGCACCTCACCGACGAACAATGGCGCTTGATTGAGCCGCTCCTTCCCCCGCTCTGGCGTTCGCCTCGCGTAACACCTATCGCCTCGCGCAGCACCCCCGCAGGGGGTTGAGTGTCGCGAAGCACTCCCGCGAAGTACCCGCCGAAGGTCCCCGCCGAAGGTCCCCGCCGAAGGTCCCCGCCGAAGGTCCCCGCCGAAGGTCCCCGCCGAAGGTCCCCGCAGGGGGCAGGGGGCAGGGGGCAGGGGGCAGGGGGCAGGGTGGAGGGAGCAGCGTGGTGGAAGCAATCTCCTCGTCCAAAGTGAAAGGGCTATATCCGCCATAACAAGAAACACAGACCCAATGATAGGAAAGGATTTGTTCCTCTTCGTTCCTCAAAAACGAATGCAGGTCTTCCTCTTCAAAGAAGCCGGCTGAACCAAAAACACGCCCAAACTCGAGCGTGTCTTTCTCACTTGGCGGTGAAGGTCGCGGTGTGCACTGTAGGTGCGGGATTCAAACCCGCGGCTGAAGTTTTGGCCCCAGCACTCACTTGGCAGGCGAGCCCAATCGGCCTCTCTGGCGCCTCCCTAAGCCCGCATGAAGGTAACATGTTTGAAGATTGAAAGTCACACGGAGAAGGCGCACGTTCAACCTTCAACCTTCAACCTTCAACCTTTAACTTCCAATCCCCAGCGGAGGGAGTGGGATTCGAACCCACGGTGGCTTGCGCCACGACGGTTTTCAAGACCGTTACCTTCAGCCGCTCGGTCATCCCTCCGGGCGCGAAGATTTTACCATAATTTTCAGTCGCTGCCCCCAGAGAACTACACACATCGGCAGCACAAACGCAATTCTTGCGCCGCGCCTCTTACGTTTTACGCTTTACGTTTTACGTTATAATATCGGACGTGAAATATCACATTTGGACGGAAGGCTGTCAAATGAACGTGGCCGACTCGCAGCGTTTGGGGTCGGCCCTTGAACACCTGGGCTATGGCCATACCGATCAGGCCGAAGAGGCCGATATCATCGTTCTGAACACCTGCGTGGTGCGCCAGTCCGCTGAGGACAAGGCCACCGGACGTCTGCATTCCCTGCGCCCGCTCAAGCAGCGTAACCCCAAGCTGGTCATCAACCTGATGGGCTGTTTAGTGGGCGTGAAAGGAGATGAGAAACTGCGCCTCCGCTTCCCGTTCGTGGATGTGTTCTCGCCGCCCTCCGACCCGGGACCGCTCGTGGCGTACCTGGCCCAGGGAGAGGCGCGGGCGCTCGAAGCGCGCGGGACCGAAAGCCGGTTCGCCGTTATGGATGGCGACATCCTGCTCCCGGAGCACGAGCGTGGCAAATTGATCTCAGCTTACGTGCCTGTCGTCTACGGCTGCTCGCATGCCTGCACCTTCTGCATCATCCCGTATCGGCGCGGCGTGGAGCGCTCACGCCCGGCCGGCGAGATCGCGGCCGAGGTGCGCCTCCTGGTCGCGCAGGGCGTACGTGAAGTCACCCTGCTCGGCCAGATCGTGGATCGCTACGGCAAGAACCTTCCCGGCGGCCCCAGCCTGGCAGGACTGCTGAAAATCCTGGACCAGGTCGAGGGGCTGGAACGCATCCGCTTCCTGACCTCGCACCCCAATTATTTCAGCGCAGAGTTGATGGATGCGGTCGCTGAATTACCCAAGGTTATGCCGCACATCGAAATCCCCATCCAGGCCGGGGATGACGAAGTGCTTGCGAATATGAAACGCGGCTACACCAATGCTGACTACCGCCGGATCGTGGCAAGAATCCGCGAAAAAATCCCTGGCTGTTCGATTGCCACCGATGTGATTGTTGGCTTTCCCGGCGAGAGCGAGGCGCAGTTTATGAAAACCTACGAGCTGCTCGCCGACTTGAAAATGGATGTAGCCCACCTGGCACGCTACTCGCCGCGCGCCGGTACGGTCTCGGCGCGGCGCATGAGCGATGATGTGCCTGCCGGAGAAAAGATGCGCCGTTTCCGTGTCCTGGAAGAATTGCAGGAGGGCATTGCCGCCGAGATCGCCGCCCGTTATCTCGGCCAGAAAGTGGACGTGCTCTTCGAGGAGAAGGTCAAAAACCGCTGGCGAGGCCGCACGACGACGAATAAATTGGCTTTCGTCGAGACGAATGACGAACTACGCGGCAAGGTGCTGCCCGTCACCGTGACGTGGGCCGGGCCGTGGTCCTTACAGGCATGTATATATCCTCCCCCATCCTTACCCTTCCCTCCCTTTCCCATTGTTGGGAGAGGGAATGGGAGGGTGGCCGAAGGCCGGGAGGAATAGGGTGAGGTTGGAGAGAATATGTGCGCAGAAAAAATCCGTCCCATCGCCATTTGCGTCTGCCGCGACGGCGACCGCATCCTGGTCGCTGAAGGTCACGATAGCAAGAAGAACCAGGTTTTCTACCGACCTCTGGGTGGGACGATCGAATTTGGCGAGCGCGGCGAGGCAACTGTTACTCGTGAGTTGATGGAAGAAATCGGCGCGACGCTCACAAATGTGCACTACCTTGGCATGTTGGAAAACATCTTCGTTTACGAAGGCCGCCGCGGCCACGAGATCGTGCTGGTTTATGATGGGAAACTGACCGATTGCTCTTTCTACCAAAAAGAAGTCATTCAAGGCGACGAATTAGGCCAAAAGTTCAGCGCAGTTTGGATGCGCTTGGACGATTTCGGAGATGGCAGGCCGTCGGTCTATCCAGATGGATTGCTGGAATTACTCAAATTATAGCGATCCAACACCAACCTCTCGTAGCATCGAACGCTCGGGAGGTTGCCCATTTCATCTGGGGATTCCATGGCCAAGGGAGAACTCGTTAAGGCATGTGAGTGTTTACTTTGCTAAACAGATTTCCGACGATAGGGCCGAGCAAGGTCACTATCGCAATAACAACGAGGACAACCAAAAGAATAATCAGCGCGTACTCGACCAGTCCCTGACCGCGTTCCCCTGCATAACTCAGCAATTTACTCACCTCCTTTCCATCCAAGCTTCATCACCGATGAGCATAATTCATTTTACAACATTTCGCCCGTAAAAACAAATATCACGCAGCGGGCAAACTGGGCAGTGCGGCTGGCGCGCCGCGCAGATCTCACGTCCCAGGCGGATGATATTCAGGTGGGCCGCATAGTACGTTTCGGAGGGAAACAATCGTTCCAGGTGTGCGTGCGCCTCTTCGACAGACATGCGTTCGGGGCGGAGTCCGATTCGCCAGGTGACGCGGTAGATGTGTGTATCAACCGGGAAGGCCGGCCGCCCCAGGGAAAAGAGCAGAACGATGGCAGCCGTCTTCGGCCCGACGCCCTTGAATTTCATCAGCCAGGCGCGCGCCTCTTCCAACGGCAGGTCGCTGAGGAAGCTCAAGTCCAGGGCGCCGCGTTCGGCGGTGATTTTCCGCAAAACCTGCTGGATGCGAGGCCCTTTCTGGTTGGCCAGCCCGGCCGGGCGAATGGCTTCGATAACGGAATCAAGCCGGGCGTCCCGCACCGCCTCCCAGGTCGGGAAACGCGCCCTCAAAGCCGCGAAGGCACGGTCACGGTTGGTATCGTTCGTGTTCTGCGAAAGGATGGTGGAAACCAGTTCGTCTACCGCAGGCAGGGGATTGCGGCAGGTGGGTTGGCCGTAGAATGCGAACAGGCGGGCATGGACGGCTAATGCGAGCGCGGCCAGGTCAGACACGGATGCCAGACTCCTGGATGAGTTTGAGTGCCGTGGCGACGATCTTCCGGTAGCGCTCTGGCAAGGACTCCAGCAGGGGGCGGGCAGTGTAGGCGTAGAGTCGGAGCGCTGCCTCACCGCGCACGCGGTAAGGGGACTGGCTGAGAGGTGCTGGGTCCATTCCGGCCGCGATGCGGAAGGAACGCGTCCAATCGGAGGCGCGTCCGGCACTATCCTGCACCATCTGGAAGAACTCGTTCTCGGAGAGGATAAGCAGGCCGCGTTGGACGGCCAGGGTACGCGCCATGCCATCCACCATGCCCCAGACCGCGTACAAGACTTTGGACTCGCTGTCCTGCTCCAACCCATCAAGGAGTTTGTGGACTTCTTCAGCGTAACCCATCAACTCATCTGCTGCGAATTCGTCAGCCGCGGGTTGCAATCGAGACCAGTCAGCCCGTTCGGCAGCCCGTTTCAGGCCAGCTAAAATACCTTCTTTATCCAGCAGGATGTTCATCTGGCGCAGACCCGGGATAGCCCAGATGGCTTTATCGGGGCGGGTAAGGCTCTTTTGTGCCTCCTCGACTGTCAGCGTTTTGACGCTGACTAGGCGGTCCTGTACATATTGCAGCATATAGTGTTCGTAGCGGCTTTCCGGCAGGACATGCACGTAGCGTTGAATGTCCACGTCACTATAGCGGCCGGCCTGGTTGCGCGCAAAACTGCCGGACATGGTCACGCCGACCACGTCCAGGCTGTCCAGGGAGTGGATAATGCTCTGGAGGAAAGAATCGGGGAGGGACATCAGTAGGGGAGCCTGCGCATGGAGGCAGGCTCAAGGTTCGCCAACTGGGCGCTGGAGGGTGAAGACGGGGCGGCTCTCGCCGACGACCAATTTGCGCCAGTTCGTTACCGGCCTGACCGGGCCATACTCGTCCAACGCTTCCAGTTCCTTCTCTGAGATCGCGCCGAGCTGCCTGAGCAATTCCAGCGCCACCGCCGGGCGGACGCGGTTATACAACTCGCCATTGGGCTTGCGGATGGAGAGGTCGCCATCCGCGATCTTGAGGACAATGCCAATGCCGGACGAATCCGCCCCCAGTGCGCCGGCCATGATCCCCATTGCCAGGTAGCCCTCTGCGCCGCCCTTGGAGAGCATCCGCCCGCCGCAGACTTCCATCAGGCGCGTATCGAAGCTGCCCGGCCCGCCGACCATATCGGGATGCGCCATCATGGCCGCGGTGATACGGTGGCAGGCCGCTGTGCGCTCTGCTGACAGCCCGCGCGGGTCGCACAGTTTCGCAAAACCAAGCGCGGCGTTATAGAGCGGCATGGCGAAGTTCGGGACCGAGCAACCATCAATCCCAATTTCTATCTGGGCTTGGGGAACGCCGCACATCTCGGCTATCGTCTCCAAAACGGTTTGCTGGATGGGATGTTCGGGGTTGACATAGTCGGCAATCGGCAGGCCGCGCATGCGGGCGTGAGCCAACATGCCGGTGTGTTTGCCTGAACAATTGTGCCGGTTGGGAGTCGGGACTTCGTCGCGCGCTTTCATGGCTTCTGCAGTCGGTGCGTGGTAAACCGGGTGCACGCCGCATAGTAGGTCGCTTTCCTGAACCCCGACTTTGGCTTGTATGCCCTGGATCACGGCGACGTGCTCGTCCGTTCCGGCGTGTGAGCCGCAGATGATCGCTATCTCTCTGGATGTCAAGTGGAAGGTATTATCGCCGCCACGCTCGATGAATGGCAAAGCCTGCAGGGGTTTGGAGCTGGAGCGCAGGAAGGTGACGACCCTCGGCCCGCCGTACCAGGCAAGCAGGTGGCCGCTGGAATTGACCACTGCCGCCGCCCCGAAATGGATTGATTCGACAATCCTGCCGCGCCTCAGCTCAAAGATCGGTCGGTAATGGAAGCCCAACAGGCTACCATTATCTCCAGACACAGGAACCATTACTTCTCTCCTGGTATCATCTCAATAAAATTGGGAGTGGGGGGTGTAGGGGCGGGAATCCGCCCATACACCCCCCATCTTCCCCTACTAATAGAAGATACATTCACTCCTCTCCAGCATTGTTGGGTTGACGGTAGTGACGCATGTAATAATGATAAAGGCCATAATGCAATCGTTGGGTGTATTGGCGCTGGCGATGGCTGGGGATCTTGAAACCGGAGAGCAGAGGCGCGATCAAGTTGTCCAGCGCTTCGGGAGAAGACTTCTTGGTAGCCAGTTTGTCGAGCTTGTGATAAACCTGCTGAAGATATTCCACCTGAGCGCGGATGACCTCCGCAGCCGTCAATCCGCCGCGCCCGCAGACGACCAGCCAGCCGCGATAAGCTGGCGAGAGCAATAGCTTCACCGTTTCGATCCAGCTCGGCAAGTCGGCGCTAGCCAGGAATGGCGGCTGGTTGCGCAAGACGGCGTCGCCGACGAAGACCACCTTGGCCTCCGGCAAGACGACCCACGAGGCCCCGGCGCTCGGACCTGGGTGATGCTCCACCAATACGGGCGTATCGCCCCAATAGATCGTCAACTCATGGCTGAAGGAGATCTCTGGGGGTACCCAGCGCACGTTGCCCAGACCTGGGATGCTTTCCCAATCCGCTCCGGTCTCGTCCCCTTGCGCCTTGAAGGTGCTGGGGCGGCTGCGGAAAACCTGCGCCGCTTTTTCCTGAGCAACCACGATACAGTCCATCGCCCGTGCGCCCAGCGTCCGGTCAGGGTGGGCATCCAGGTTGACCAGCAACCGCTCCGAACCGCCGCCCAGGTTCAGCAGGGCAGCGCGCCAGGCGCGCCCGTCTTCCGGCGAGGGCGGTGCATCCACCTGCACCAGGCCGCGCGGTAAATTGATGACCCCCACCGTCACACCCAGGTACTGGTCCTCTATGTAAACATCGTCGGCGATGGCTTGCATAATAACTCCTCAAAGAGAATTCTTCTATTTGACGACTGGCAGCGTAAAGGCGAAACGCGACCCCTGGTCGGGGCTGCTCTCGACCCAGATGCGCCCGCCGTGACCCTGAACGGCCAACCGGCAGAAGGCCAGGCCAAACCCGAATCCGCTGGGCGCATCCTTGCCCTTCAGGCGGATGAATTTATCGAAGATGCGCTCCTGGTCGGCAATCGGGATGCCGGGGCCGTTATCCTGAATCCAAACCTGGATCCAATCCCCATCCAGTTTGGCGCCAAGCTCGACCTTTCCACCCTGTGGCGTGTACTTGGAGGCATTCTCCAACAAGTTGATCGCCACGCGGCGTATCATATCCGTATCTACGTGCACGTTGGGCAGCCTGGCTGGCAGCGAGCTGACCAGCGATTGGCGGCGGTTCTCGGCAATCGGTTGGATGGCGTCGAAAGCGTCTTCCACGATCACGCTAAGTGAAACGGATTGTCGCTCGCCGATTAGCTGTCCAGATTCGAGCCGGTTGACATCCAACAGCGAGCTGATCAGACGTTGAATGCGATCCGTAGAACGCCGGGCGATCACCAAGACGGATTGCGCCATTTCACTATCTTCTGGAGGGAATGTCGTCGAGAGCATATCTAAGCTGGAGATGATGTTCGCCAGGGGCGAGCGTAGATCGTGGTAGATCATGGCGGTCAGATCTTCACGCAAATTATCCAGGTACTTGCGTTCGGTAATATCGCGTAAGATCCATTGTAATAGTTCCAAGTTCTCGAATATCACTTTAGAAACGTAAACCTGGATCGGGATATCCCTACCTGCCTTGCTCTTCAAATCGGATTCGTAATTGCGGGTTTTGCCAGCCTTCAAGGTTTCGAGGATTGCGCCCTGTTCAGTCTGGTCGAACCTATGTAAATCGCTAATCGTCATGGCGCTCAGCTCTTGAGCCGAATAGCCACTTATGGCGACAGCCTGGTGATTCGCCTCCAGGATTTTCCCATCCCAATTGGTGATAAGGATAGGATCAATGCTGTCTTCGAACAACTCGCGGTAACGCTGATGGGCGGCCTGCAAACGTTCGAAGAGCTGCGCATGCAGGATGGTCGAGCCAGCCAGGCTGCTGATGCCGGTCATCACCAACAGGGCATCCGCATCGAAAGAACCAGAAACGGGATTGATCGCCTCCAGGATGCCGATCACGCTTCCCTGGGCGTAAATCGGAGCAGCCGAGAGGGCTTTTACTTTCAGCTTGGAGAATTGCTCGATTTCAGGCAGGAAACGCGCCTCCTCTTGCACCGCCGGGATGACGACGCCTTGTCCCTGGCGCACTACCCAGCCTACGAGACCCTGCCCGGCTGGTACGCGCCTCCCGATCACATTGTCCGGCTGCTTGCCAGCGGCAGCCCTGAAAACAATATCTTCATTCGGCTCGACCAAGGCCAACGCCGCCGTCTCCACTTGCAGCGCCTTGAGGGTCTCGTCGAGGATGGTGTTCAGCACATCCTCCAGGCGCAGTGTGACGTTAATGGTGACGGCGCTATTGGCGAGGGAGGTCATCACGCGCGCTTGGCGCTGGCTTTCGGCGTAGAGGCGGGCGTTCAGCACAACGATGCCGGCCTGGTCTGCGATGGCCTGCATCAGGCCGAAGTGCTCCTTGCTGAAAGAACCGGGGATCGGGTGGACGAGGGTCAGCACACCGACCGGCTGTTCGCGTGCGACGAGTGGCACACACATGGCTGCCTTCGCCCCGCTGCGGTCGGCGGCATCGTCCGGGCGGCGCAGCCAGCGCGCGTCCTGGCTGGTATCGGGTACTAAGGCGGCCTGCCGCTTACGTAGCACCCAGCCGGCCAGGCCGCGGTCAACCGTTTCGAGAAGCTGCTGTGTGGTGTGATCGAGAACTCGCTTGCCATA
>JALHUM010000294.1 GCA_022865905.1 Anaerolineales bacterium
AGACGGAGACGATGCGACCGCCTGCTTTTGCGTAGCGAAAGAGGAGCCAGGAAAAGAGATGGGATTGAAGCTCGTTCTTGCCGGATTGACGCGGGAGGACAACGACGAAGGTGAGACCGAGGTTATGAATGATGGATGCTTTGATGGCGAGGGCGATCACCCGTTGGTAGGGGCGGAGGGCAACATGGCAGGCGGAGGCCCAGGCGACGGGGCCGCGGCGGATGGTTTCACGCATCTTCAGGGCAAGGGGGGTCAAGGGTGGCATGGTGTTCAGTGTTCAGTGATCAGTAATCAGTGATCAGTGGATCGTGGGTGGGCTTCGGCGACTCACATTGACGCCTCAAGGCGTCGATATGGCTGATGGCGGCTCGAAGCCGCCTCAGCCAATGTCGCCGGAGCAGCCTGGCATCGGGCGCTCATGCGCCCGATACAGCCGATGACGGCATGACGCCGTCTCGGCTAGTGGTGGGGGACGGGGTTGTGGACATGGGTTAACTTGCATTTCCTTTCGTTTTTAAGCCAAGTAAATAAAAATCGACACGGATAGCTTTATGCACCTCGCCGTGTCGCTTATATTATAGCACAATAGTTCTATTTTGCAAGGGGTGGTTCCTTAATAAATGCCTTTAGTGACCCCCTCCGACCCCTTCGGGGGCACCTCCCCCAAATCCTTCGGATTTAGGGGAGGAAGGATTTACCTACGAGATGCTTACCCTTCACCCTTCACCCTTCGGGTACTTCGCGGGTACTGCGCGGGCACCTCCCCCACCCCCTCCCCCCCTGCACCCTGCGGGTACTTCGCGGGTACTGCGCGGGTACGATGTCGCAATAGGGGAGGAGCTTCGGCGATCTTCAGTGGCTTATACCACTGAAACGGCTGATGGCGGTTTGAGGCCGCCTCAGCCAGTCGTGCCGCCGAAACAGCCTGGCATCGGGCGCTCATGCGCCCGATACAGCCGATGCCGGCTTGAGGCCGGCTCGGCTAGTGGCGGCATGACGCCGCCTCGGCTAGGGTGCGCGTGGGGGTCTGGTGGGTCCGAGGATCAGGAAGATTTTGGAAACTACAACAGGGAATGGCGTTCCCCAGTGATCGCCTCGAGCGCCGTTGCAGCAGACCTGCGTACATTCTTCAGACCGAGAGGATTCTTGAGTAACAATCTTAGCGGTTCAATTGAACCGGGGTCTTTGATCTTCCCCAGGGCTTCAGCAGCGGCATCGCTGACGAAACTGTGTTTCGCTTGAAGCGCTTTGAATAGCGGCTTGACTGCCTGCGACCCGCCGAATTTTCCCAGGGCATCAATCGCAGGCCCAACAGTAGTCATATCCCAGACGCCAAGAACATTGGGTTCGATGAGCTCCGCCAAGAAGTCAATGCCGCGTGGGTCTTTCAACGTTGCCAACCCAAGCGCAGCGTGCCAACGGACAAGTCCATTGGCATCATTGAGTGCGTTAGCCAGCGGTTCGACCACACCTGGATCTGGAAGCATCAACAGTGCATCTATAGCGAATTGTCGTACATCGACCTCGCTGTCGTGCAGGGCAGCGCTCAACTGTTCGAGGTAGCGCACATTTCCGGTTAATCCCAGGGCACGGATGGCACCACGGCGCAAGGTTGGCTTATCCAGGGCTTCCAGGAGCAGACCACCCACCTGGGGATCCCTCAAGTTACCCAAAGCAGAGGCTGCCTGCTCTGCGATTTGGGAGTCGTTATCGCCCAACGCCTCGATCAGGCCATGCATGTCTTTTTTGGCCAGCAACTTGGATATATTCGGTTTGAAGAGTCTCATCTCTCACCTCCCGGTACTTATTTAACCCTTTCCAGGTAACTGCCTATATCGGTCAACCGATTGTTTTCGCCAAATCCATTAAAGACTTGGGTATTTGCTATGAAAAACTGTGATTTTACAGAGCGAACCAACTTTGTAAGCAGTCGCCATTTAGCAAATTAATAGCTTATGGGCGGATTTACATGCGGGCTGACATCTTAAAGTATAGCATCTTGTGGGGAAAGGGGCAATAGACCCCCACCGCCCTCTTCGGCGCCTCGTGGCGCCGGAACAGCCTGACATCGGGCGCTCATGCGCCCGATACAGCCGATGGCGGCATGACGCCGTCTCGGCTAGTGGCGGCTTGTCGCCGCCTCGGTTAGGGGCACCTCCCCCAAATCCTTTGGAATTCCCTACGGGATGCTTCGCGATAGGGGAGGAGGAGAGAGAGGGAGGCGCGGTGGGCGGGCGCAGACCTCCGAGTTCTTGAAGAACTCGGAGGTCTGCCTTGAGGCCGCCTCGGCTAGGGCGCGCGCGGGGGAGGGACTTCGCGTCGCGAAGCACCCCCGCAGCGCAGCGGAGGGGGTAGCATCCCCCAAGCCAGCTCAAACGCTGTGCTTCACGTCGAACCAGTGGAACTCGCCTGTCGGCGTTTCCCATTCCACGCGCGCCGCATCCACATGGGAGCCGCTCGGGCCGGTTTGGACCGCCCGGGCGAATTCCTCCAGCGCGGCGCGCTCGCCCTCGGCCAGCGTCTCGACCTGGTCGTAACCCAGGTTGCGCACCCAGCCGGTCAGGCCCAGCATCATCCCGGTCTGTTGGACGAAGGCGCGGAAACTCACACCCTGCACCCGTCCACTCACCCAGATGTGGACTCTGGCCTGCTCACTTGCCTGCACTGGCGCAGGTTCAAGTGGATCGGTTTGCGTCATGCCTTGCTCCTCTTCCTGGCGACCCAAAAGCCCCAGGCCGGGAAGGCCAGGATCACGACCAGGACGACCAGATAGGGAAGAAGGTTGCGAAAGGCCAGGTCGCCCACGTTTTCGCCGAGTGCTTCCTGCCGCCATTGTTGGTCCATCTGCGAGAGCGGGCTGCCAAAGAGGCGCGCCGTGAAGGTGATCTCTTCTCCGAAGCTGTAATCTACCCCCGCGTCGGATACGTTGACAGCGGACTGCGCCTGGGCTGGTTTGCAGAATCCAAGCGTGATCGAGGCCGTAACGATGAGGCAAAGGACGCGGCGCAAGTTACCTCCCCAGGTAGAGCAGGAGCGGGGTCAGGGTGAGCGGACTGAGCAGGGTCGTGGTGAAGACAATGGCGGTCACCAGGGACGAGTCCAGGTCATATTCGCTGGCCAGCACAGTGGTCAGCACCGCGCTCGGCATGGCCGCTTCGGTGATGCCGGCCTGGCGGGCGGAGGCATTCAATCCGAACAGGCTGCTCAGCCCCATCCCGACGAAAGGCCCGACGAGCAAGCGCAGGACGGCAACGATGGTCAGGGCACGCACGTTCCTGGTCCATACGGCGCGCTGTAATTCTAATCCAAGCAGGACGAGCATGACAGGGATGGCCGCGTTGGCTGCCAGTGAGACGGTGCGCGCCAGCGGCGTGGGCAGTTGCCAGCCCATGCGCATCATGAGCATGGCTACCAGGATGGCGTAGGTGGCAGGCACTTTCAACAGGCCGAGCAGGCTCTCTTTCAGGTTCAGGTGCCCTAGCGAGGCGATCAGCACACCGACGGTGTTGATCAGGATGGCGTTGGTTACGAAATAGACACTGGCATAAGCCAGCGCCTCCTGCCCGAAGGCGAACGAGATCAGCGGCAGGCCGTAATTGCCAGCGTTGGAGAATAAGGTGGTCAGCACCACCACGGCTAACCCGATACGGTCGAGGCGGAAGATGCGCCCGGCCAGGTAGGCAAGACCGGCCACCAGGAAGTTGACCGCCGCAGCGTAGCCCATCATCAGGCCGATCCGGTCGAGCGTGAGCTGGCTTTCCATGAGCAGGTTGAAGACCAGGATCGGGCTGAGGATGTAGAACGTTACCCGGCCTATCGGACGAGGTTCAACTTTGAGAAATTTGCCGAGCAGGAAGCCCGCGCCGCTGATGATCAGGATGGGCAGCAGGTTGTTCGAGAAGGTTTGTAAAAGTTCGGTCAAGGGAATTCCTGTGCGATGTAATCTTTAGTAGGTCGGGTTTCCAAACCCGACGTTGCAGGCGGCGGCTAAGAAAGCCGCCCTACAGCTAATCGTCCTCGAAGGCGAGAAAGTCGAAATTGCTGTCCTCATCGGTGAAGACCAGGTTCTCCAGCGCCTCTTCAAGGAATTCGGTCTCTTCCTCGTCATCTTCCGCCATTTCCAAAAGCTCCAGGAGCCGGTTGTTGACTTCCGCGCCGCCGATCTTGGTCAGCGCCCAGATGATCTCATGCCGGGTCTCCACGTCCTCCTCGTCGGCTAGCATGTGGAGCAGGATCGGCCGGGCGGAGGCGAGGGCCAACTCTCCGGTGGCGCGCATGGCTTCCAGGCGGATGGCCTCATTCCGGTTGCGCAGGTTGGAAAGCACCTGCTTCCCCCAGCGTTCGTCGCTCGAGCGGCCCATGGCGAACAGGGCGCTGACTTTCCAGTCCGGTTCTTTTTCGCCATAGGCGGCCTCGATCAGGGCCGGCACCTCCGGCCGCGACGACCAGCCCAGCGCTTCCAGGGCGCGCCGCCGTACCAGGGTATCTTCGTTAGAATTGATGACCGCAAGCAGGCTATCTTTGACTTTATGGAGAGTCTGCTCCGCTATTTCCTCGATCTCACCCAGGTAGATGAACAAGCCCAGGGCGGTGGCGGCCGCCGCGCGGACGTTGGAGTCGCTGTCCTCGGTCAGGATTTCAAGGAATGTCGGCACCAGTTTGGCATCCTCACATTCCCACAGCAGGCGCAAGGCTTGGACGCGCACCTGAGGGTCGGGGTCTTGCAGCAGGGCGCGCGCCAGGTCGTCGAAGCAAAGCAGAGTATCGTCTTCGGTCAGTTCTTCCAGGTCTTCGAGCAGGGCGAGTTGGCGGGCGACAGAGACTTGGGACCAGGCCTTGAGCAAGAGCTTCAGTTGCCCTGGCTCGATGTCCGAGAACAGATACAGGTAGTGGTGCGGGAAGGGATTGGAGTCATCCAGTAATGCATCCAGCACAGTTTGGAAAGCGATGTTCTTGGTCATCTTGTAAATTTCTTTACCAGGCGACAGTCACTTTAAGTGACTGTCACCTTATTATTATGGAAAGTTGATCGTCACCGGGTGGATAAAATCCAGTATGTAAAAATATCCGAGCAAAGCCATGAGAACCATCAAGCCGACGCCGTGGACGACAGCCTCGAACTTAGGCGGGATGCGCCGCCGGATGACGATCTCCGGCAGGGTAAACAAGATGCGCCCGCCGTCCAGGGCCGGGATCGGCAGCAGGTTCAGAACGCCCAGCGAGATAGTGAGCGAGATGACGGCCAGCAGCGTGTAATTCGTCGGATGCTGGGTTTCGCTCGTCGAGGGGGTCTCGCGGCTCTGAACATCGCGCGAGACGGTTTGTTGGAACAGGTTCCAGATGCTGCGCGGCCCGGCCAGTTGCGCTTCCTGCGGCTGGATCACCCAGGCGATGATCTGGCCCGGAAGCGCCAGCAGCTCGCGGATGCTCCCGTAGGTAGCCTGAAAACTAGTGGGGATGGTCCCTAGCCAGCTATTCACTGGCTGGAGTGGATTCCCCAGCAAGACTCCGATGGCGCCTTGCTTCTTCGTACGGCTGCTCAACGGGGTCACACTGATCTCGACCTGCTGGTCGCCGCGCTGGAGGCTGAGGCTGACCGGCTGGTCAAGGTGGGTGCGGATGATGGCCTGCAGCCTGGAGACACTGGAAATGCTCTCTCCGGCCGCGGCCAGGACGGTGTCGCCGCTTTGTATCCCGGCCATTTCAGCCGGCGATTCGGGCGAGACATCCGCGATGACTACGATGTGGGTATTGGGTAAGCCGATTTGATAGAAAAGGAACGTGTAGGCCATTACCGCCGCCAGCAGGTTCATGGTCGGGCCGGCCAGCAGCACGGCGATGCGCTTCCAGGGACTGGCAGCCGCCATACCGCCCGGCACGGAAGGGTCGTTTTCGCCCTTGATGCGGTTGAACCCCCCCAGCGGGATCCAGTTCAAGGTGACTTCGGTGCCGGGTCTGACTTCGTTGAGAATCCCGCTCACGTGAACTTTGCCGGGTTGGGGGAAATCTTTCGAGTCCTTTACCGACGCAGCTGCAGGCTGGCTGGCGGCTAGGTCGTTCCCAGAGTGCGGGTCAGGCTGGTACTGCCCATCTTCCGTGGCCGCAAAGGCAATGGTGCGCAGCACCAGCCTGCCTTTGACGGAATCGGCGGTGGCCTCCACCAGGCGATGGATGGATGTCTTGGGATCGAACAGCAGGTCGAAATTGAGAGGCAGGATCAGGCGTTCTTTCCCGATCAGGATCGTTCCTTTGCCGCGCCAGAGCCGCAGCAGGCGCGGCGGGAAGCCAATGCCAAACTCTTCCACTTCGATCCGCAGCAGGCGCGCGGCGATAAAATGGCCTAACTCGTGGACGAGGAGCATGCCGGCGAACACCAGCACGAAAACCAGCCCACCCAGAAAACCTGTATTGATCACATACACCTCGTAAACAATAAACGTATCATCTATGGGGAGCGGGGGGTGTGCGGACGGCTCCGCCGTCTGCACACCCCCCATCTTCCCCTATTTATTGAAAATGCCATTAAATCCTCGCGCCGTATCCGGCGTGGCAAGGGCGATTATATCCTTTTTTATGGATCGGGGGAAATAAACCGCGAAGGGCGAGAAGATTCTTCGCGTCCACGAAGAAAACTCCGCGTTCGCCTGCCCCCGTTCTTTAGGGGTCGTCGCTTCGCGGAAAATCTTCGGTGGACTTACTTGACGAGCCGCGCCGGCCCCCCCACAGGCGCGACGAGCACTTTCTGGATCCCGGGAACTGCTCCCAGCAAATCGGCCACGCGCCCCGCTGCGGCCCTTTCCGTGATCACGTGGACGTTTGGCCCGGCGTCTATGCTGTAGCAGACCGGCAGCCCGCCGAGTCGCCATTCGCGCACCCACCGCATCACGGTCAACGTGGACTCTTGCCAGTAGAAGAGCGGCGGCGTGGAGGTCATCATCACGGCGTGCATCAGGTTCGAGTCCAGTTCGACGATCCCGGCCAGGGCGTCGAAATCGCGGGACAGGAGGGCGCGGCGGCAGATGTCCAGGCGGTGGGGCGCATCCGCCACGCGCCCGGCTTGCAGCGGACTGGTATCTGCGAGCGCATGACCCTCGGTCGAGCCGGTTGTTTTATACTCGGCGCTGACCACGGCGATGCAGTCGGCCAGCTCCCAGTGTTCGGGTGAGGCAATGGACGCGGCGAAGGAATCCTCGTCGCCCGCGCCCGCCTGCCACTCGACAAAGCCGCCGGGAATGGAACGGCAGGCCGAGCCGGAGCCGCGCCGCGCCAGGCGGGAGAGGGCAGCCGGCTCCAGATCCAGCCTGGCTGCGATGCTGGCCGCCAGAGCCAAAGCGGCAAAGGCTGAAGCCGAGGAGGCGATCCCGGTCCCGGCAGGGAAGTTGTTTTCGCTCACTACTTCGGCGCGCCAGTCCATACCTGCCATGTTGCGGACGAGGGCCAGGAAATCGGAAACACGCTGCAATGCCGTTCCCCTCACCGGCAAGCCATTGATAATCAGCGAGTCTTCTTTGAACCCCTCCCTCCACGCCACTCGTGTGCGCGTGAACAGCCCCTCCAGGTTCATGGAAATGGAGCCGTTGGCGGGCAGGCGCTGGGCAGCGTCGCGGTTGCCCCAGTATTTGATGAGGGCGATGTTGGCACAAGCGACAGCTGTAGCGGATTGATCAGACATTTACACAGGTAACCTTTTCATGATCTTCGAGCGTTAGTTTACCACGATCTTACTCTTGACGAATTTCAAAGCAAGCAATATACTTAGGCGCATTTAACTATTTAGAAGGTTAAAGTATGCCGCCCTCTGACCCATTTATCACGACCCTGCACGAGTGGATTGGGATCTTCATGCGCCGTTCAATGCGCAACTTCCTCCATTACTCCAAGGAGAAAGGGTTTTCCATGTCGCAGATTGGCGCCCTATTCCATCTCCACCGCATGGGTGCCTGCGATGTCTCCGAAATCGGCGACGACCTGGGTGTGACCAACGCGGCCGCCAGCCAGATGCTGGAACGCCTGGTTCAGCAGCAAATGATCACACGCTCGGAAGACCCCAACGACCGGCGCGTCAAGCAGATCGTCCTGACCGACAAAGGCCGCCAGGTTTTGCAGGAGAGCATCCACGCCCACCAGGACTGGTTGGAGGAGCTGGAGCGCGCGCTGTCTCCAGAAGAACAGGACCAGGTGGTAGCAGCTTTGCACATCCTGATCGAGAAAGCCAGCCAACTCGAAAAACACCCCGACTGATAAATCTAATTCTCAGATTAGAATTTACCTCTCCGCTGTTAGATTGAGCGGAATAGTTCGTTCGCGAGGAGCAAACGCCACCATGATTCGATTAGTCAAATACCTGAAACCTTATATCCTCTTGATCCTGCTTACCATCGCCCTGCTGTTCGTGCAGGCCAATGCCGATCTGGCGCTGCCCGACTACCTGTCCCGCATCATCAACAACGGCATCCAGCAGGGCGGTGTGGAAAACGCTGTGCCGAAGGCAATCCGCCAGAGCGCAATGGACAAGCTTGTCCTCTTTCTGAGCGCGGAGGACAAGGCAGCCGTGTTGGGCGATTACACCCTCGTGGATAGGAACTCGCCCGACTACGACGAGTATGCTAAGGATTATCCCGCCCTCGCTAATGAACCTGTCTATGTGCTGAATAGCATTGATAAGGCAGAAACCGACAAACTGAACCCGATCATGGGCAAGGCGCTCCTGGTCGTTTCCTTCATCCAGCAGGTGATGGCGGACCCGGCCAAGGCGGCCGCGCTGGGCCAGGGCATGGGCTTCGACCTGTCCAGGCTGCCTGCGGGCATGGACCTTTTTAGCATGTTGAGCAAGCTCCCCGCCTCGCAACTAACGATGATAACCGCCGCGATTGACCAGAAGTTCGCTGCGCTGGGCGACAGGATGATCACCCAAACGGCGGTCGCGGCCGTCAAAGCCGAGTATGACGCCCTGGGCATGGATACCGGCAAGTTGCAAAGCGACTACATCCTGCACGTGGGCGGCCTGATGCTGCTGGTGACCTTGATTTCCGTTTCCTGTACGGTGACTGTCGGCTTCCTTTCGGCCAGGACAGCCGCCGGGATGGCCCGCGACGTGCGCAAGAAGGTTTTCACAAAGGTGGAGAGCTTCTCCAGCGCCGAATTCGACCGCTTTTCCACGGCCTCGCTGATCACACGCTCCACCAACGACATAACGCAGATCCAAATGGTCGTCATCATGATCATGCGCATGGTCTTCTATGCGCCCATCATCGGGGTCGGCGGCATCATCCGCGCGCTGGGCAAGGACACCTCCATGTGGTGGATCATCGCGGTGGCAGTTGGAGTGCTGTTGACGCTGATCCTGATCGTGTTTTCGATTGCACTGCCCAAGTTCAGGAGCATACAGAACCTGATTGACCGGCTCAACCTGGTGATGCGCGAAAACCTGTCCGGCATGATGGTCATCCGCGCCTTCAACCGGCAGGCATTCGAGTTGGAGCGCTTCGACAAGGCCAACGTGGACCTGACGGCCGTCATGCTGTTCATCAACCGCATCATGGTCATCATGATGCCGCTGATGATGCTCATCATGAACGGCATATCCATATTGATCATCTGGATCGGCGCGCACCAGGTCGCCCTGTCGAACATGCAGGTCGGCGACATGATGGCGTTCTTGCAGTACGCCATGCAGATCGTTTTTGCCTTCCTCATGCTTTCGATGATGTTCCTCATCTTGCCGCGCGCTTCGGTGTCCGCCGGCCGCGTCGCTGACGTGCTGGAGACCAAGCCGGCGATCCAGGACCCGCAAGTCCCGCAGCGGTTCGGCGACCCGTTCAAGGGTACGGTCGAGTTCCGCAACGTATCGTTCTGTTATCCGGGCGCGGAAGAGGATGTGCTGCACGACATCAGCTTTACCGCCAGGCCCGGCCAGACCACAGCCTTCATCGGCTCCACCGGTTCGGGCAAATCCACCGTCGTCAACCTGATCCCGCGCTTTTACGATGTCACCGGCGGCTCGATCCTCCTGGATGGCGTGGACATCCGCCAGGTCACGCAGCACGACCTGCGGGACAAGATCGGCTACATCCCGCAAAAGGGCATGCTGTTCTCCGGCACGATCGGGAGCAACCTGCTGTATGCCGACGAAAATGCCAGCGAGGAGGCGCTGAATGAAGCCGCCGAAATCGCCCAGGCGACCGAGTTCATCTCTGCCAATCCGGAGGGATTCGCGGCCGAGATTTCCCAAGGCGGGACGAACGTCTCCGGCGGCGAGAAGCAGCGGCTTTCGATTGCGCGCGCCCTGGTCAAGAAGCCGCCCATCTACATCTTCGACGACAGCTTTTCTTCTGTAGACTTCAAGACCGACGCGGCCTTGCGCAAGGCGCTCAAGGAGAAAACCGCTGCAAGCACCCTGTTGATCGTGACCCAGCGCGTTTCGACCATCAAAAACGCCGAGCAGATCATCGTGCTGGAGGAGGGCAGGGTCATTGGCAAGGGCACGCACCGTGCACTGATGGAAGATTGCGAGACCTATCGGGAGATTGCCTTATCGCAGCTAAACAAGGAGGAACTGGCATGAGCGCGCAAGATAGAAACACAACTTTTGGTCGCGGCCCGGTGGGTGGCCGTGGCCCAATGGGCGGGCACGGCCCGATGGGACGCGGCGGCCCGATGGCGATGATGAAGGGTGAAAAAGCCCACGATTTCAAGGGCACCATGCTCAAGCTGATCAAATACCTCGGCGCGTACCGGGTACCGATCGTAGTCGTGATGCTTGTCGCTGCAGCGTCCACGCTGTTCACCATCGTCGGCCCAAAGATCCTGGGCAAGGCCACCACCAGACTGTTCGAAGGCGTGATGAGCATGATCGCCGGTACCGGTTCGATTGATTTTGGCTACATCGGCCAAATCCTCCTGATCACCGGCGGCCTGTACCTCCTTTCGGCAGCATTGAGTTACCTCCAGGGTTGGATCATGACCGGCGTATCCATGGATATCACCTACCGCTTCCGCAAGGACATATCCGAAAAGATCAACCGGATGCCGCTCAAATACTTCGACGGCACCAACCACGGCGAGATCCTCTCCCGCGTCACCAACGACGTGGACACGGTCAGCCAGACCCTCAGCCAGAGCCTCACCCAGATCATCACCTCGGTGACGAGCGTGGTCGGCGTGCTGATCATGATGTTCACCATCAACTGGTTGATGACCCTGGCGGCTTTGTTGATCGTCCCGCTTTCGATGGTCATCATCGGCCTGGTGGTCAACCAATCCCAAAAATACTTCAAGCAGCAGCAGGATTACCTGGGCCACATCAACGGGCATGTAGAGGAAATGTTCGGCGGCCACATCGTGATGAAGGCCTTCAACGGCGAGGAAAAGAGCGTCGCAAAGTTCGACAGTTACAACAACACTCTCTACGAGTCGGCTTGGAAATCTCAGTTCCTCTCCGGCATGATGTTCCCCGTCATGAACTTCATCGGCAACCTGGGTTACGTTGCGGTGTGCATCCTCGGCGGCTGGCTGGCGATCAAGAAAGCCATCACCGTCGGCGACATCCAGGCGTTCATCCAGTATGTCCGCTCGTTCACGCAACCGATCATGCAGATCGCCAACATCTCGAACATCCTCCAGCAGACCGCCGCGGCCGCCGAGCGCGTGTTCGAATTCTTGAATGTGGCGGAGGAAGTTCCCGAAACAGAAAGTCCCATCGAGTTAGCCATGGTGGACGGCCGCGTGGAGTTCAAGGATGTTCACTTCGGTTACAGCCCGGACAAGATCATCATCAATGACTTCTGCGCGGCTGTCGCGCCTGGCCAGAAAATTGCCATCGTCGGTCCGACCGGCGCGGGCAAGACCACCATGGTCAAGCTGCTGATGCGCTTCTATGACGTAAACAGCGGCGCGATCCAGGTGGACGGCCACGACATCCGCGATTTCACCCGCTTCGACCTGCGCAAGCTGTTCGGCATGGTCTTGCAGGATACCTGGCTCTACAACGGTACCATCATGGAAAATATCCGCTATGGCCGCCCCGATGCGACCGACGAAGAGGTCGTCGCCGCAGCCAGGGCCGCTCACGTGGATCACTTCGTCCGTACTTTACCGGAAGGCTACCATCTAGTGCTCAACGAGGAAACCACCAACATATCCCAAGGCCAGATGCAGCTCATGACCATCGCCCGCGCCATCCTGGCTGACCCCAAGATGCTCATCTTGGACGAAGCCACCAGTTCCGTGGATACCCGCACTGAAATCCTGATCCAGAAAGCCATGGATAACCTGTTGAAAGGTCGCACCAGCTTTATCATCGCCCACCGCCTGTCCACGATCCGCAATGCAGACTGGATTTTGGTGATGAACAACGGTGATATCGTGGAGCAAGGTAAACATGAGGAACTGCTGGCTCACAACGGTTTCTATGCCGAGTTGTACAACAGCCAGTTCGAGAATGCGCAAATGGCGGCTGCGTAGGCGCGACGATTCGCTATCTTGCAGTCTTTTTCTTTCGATCTTTCATAAGGAAAATACTGCCGGGTTGTCCACTCGGACACCGCCTTCAAATCAGGGAGCGTCCAGGGTGCTTTCGCCGTACGTCAGCACATAAAGACTGCGCGGCCGTTCACACCGTCCCGGTGTCCTTGCGGGAGCCGCCCGGTCGAAAAGAAAATCGGTGACCAAGTAGCCAGCTGCAAAGACCGTCTCGAAAACCTCACGGGCATAAAAACGCCAATCGCGCGCCATAGAGAGGTCAGCCTCTTTCAACGCCAGGAAGTCAACCGGGATCTCGACCAATAGCAGCCGTCCGCCCAGGATGGGATTATCCTCGGGGGGACGCAGCCAGCCCGCAGGGTCCGGAACGGCGGCGCTCAGGGAAACATCCGCAGCCAGGAAATGATCAGAGCGAGGGCCGGCCGCCGGCGACGGCTGAGTCTGTGTTCCACCCGACGTGTGTTCACCCACCAGTCCACCTGGAAACGGTCGGAGGGCAGGCCAACGTTCAGGCCATCGCGCATGTCGCCGTATTCGGAGCGGCGATAGGTGTTGCAGACCGCCCCGAGCTTGGCGATGTTGAGGTGGGCGTTGCGGCTGAGCAGGGGATCGTACGTCCAGGTGATGAGGTCGAGGCCCTGATGGCGCACCATCTGCCATTGGGCGCGCTTGAGGCCGAAGCCGAGGCCGGAATCACGCCATTCGGGGTGGACGGCCAGGATGTGCGAACAGTGCTTGAGGCGTGGCCCATCCGGCGTGGAATAGAAGCCGGGAAAACCCCAGGCCGCGCCGACCAATTTCTCGTTGACGAACGCGCCCAGTAGCAGACCACCGTTGTGCACCACGGCCAGCAGGGCATGGGCGGGGATAACCTCCGTCTCGGATCCAGGCCAGACCAGGCGTTGAAGCTCCTGGACGGAGTCCATCTCCTCAGGGGTTTCGATCAAGCGGATGATCCACTCAGGCATGGCGGATGAAGAGCGAGCGGAGGAATTCGCGATACCAGTTGACGCCGCGCAGGTAGTCAATGTGCGTGGCGAAGCGCGCCGGCATCAGCCCAAAGATGCGCTGGACAGTATCCACTGCGCAGGTGCGGTTGACGGCCAGGTAGTCCATCCAAAAGACAGAAGCGGGGAAATGCGGGAAAGCCATTTCGAGAATGACGGTCAGGGCGCGCATGTAGGGATTCGGCCAGGCCCTCAAGGCGCGGCGCTTCTTGATCACGTCCATGACAAGCTCAGTGATCTGGCTCAAGCTGAAGTACTCGCCCCCGCCGACCTCGAAGGTTTGATTGATCGTGTCAGGCATGTCCAGCGCCCAGATCAAACAGGTGACCATATCCTCGACCCACAGCGGCTGGAGCAGGGTCTTGCCGCGACCCGGCAGAGGCAGGAAGCCCGGCGCGAGGGCCAACAGCATGGCCAGGCCGGTGGTGAAGTTATCCTGCGGGCCAAAGAGGATCGAGGCGCGCAGAATGGTGTGGGGTACGCCACTCTGGCGGATGGACTCCTCGGCAATGCCCTTGGCTTTGAGCACGGGGAAGGCCGAGGCGCGGTCGGCATCCAGGTGGCTGAGGTAGAACAGGCGCTGGATCCTGGCGTCGGCGGCAGCACGCACCAGGTTGCGCGTGCCTTCGATATCCACGGCCATCAGGTTGGCGCGCCCGCCCTGCCCCTCGCCACCCGCCATGTGATAGACCACGTCCACGCCGTGCATGGCGGCGCGCAGACCGCGTTCGTCGTTCAGGCTGGCGACCGCCACTTCCACCGGCACTTTCAGCGGCAGGTTGGGCGTGCGCGGCGAGGGGCGCAGGAGTATGCGCACCTGATGCCCCGACTCTGCGAGATGACGTACCAGGGCGCGGCCAATGAAGCCGGTTCCACCCGTGACAAGGATCATGGGCCAGATTATAGCAGAGACTCATCCTGGGCCGCCTGCCCCGCGTCTTATTTGGAACACGCCTTCCATGTGCCGCCTTCGTTGCCGCAATGCCCAGAATTCGGAGATCTGCGATTATAACCACAGATGAAAACAGATAAACGCAGATAGGATTCGGGCGGCAGGTAGTTGGACTTGCTGCCCGGCTTTTGGTCTTGCCCGTCGCTTCGTTTTGATGTATATATAGACTATCTCAGGAATGGAGCCATCTTGTGTTTGAGCGAATCCTTATCCGAATGCGTGAAAAAGTTCGCACACGCCGTTACGTGATGACTTTACACGCAGATGAAGAAATGGATGAAGATGGATTGACAATTTTTGATGTCGAAAGCGTGATTTTTTCGGGTAAGGTTGTTGAACGCCAGAAAGACCATGCAACTGGCGAATGGAAATACCTGGTCAAGGGTGAGACCTTGTCCGGCAATTCCGAAATCGTTGTTACAAAGATTAGCCCAACTGGAAAACTGGTATTCCTGACCGTGTATCGTGAATAAGGAGAGACTATGATTTGCGACATTTGCGGCAAAAATGGAGTTGAAATCCACTACATGACGCGCAGTTATGGCAAGGGCGCGAATTTGCTCATTATCGAAAATGTACCGATCGTATCCTGCCCAGAATGCGGTGAGAGTTATCTCACCGCTGAAACCCTACACGAAATCGAGCGCATCAAACTGCATCGCAAAAACCTGGCAAAGCCGCGCAGTGTGGCGGTAGCAGAGTTTGTACAGGCGCAGGTATGACAAATGTGCTTTCTCTTGAGGGCAAGATGATGCCTGGCGACAAGGGCGTGCTACTAACGAAGGCGGTGGTGGTGAGCAGATTCCCGAAGTTGTAGTCAGCGGATAGGAAGCGGATAAACGGAGAAAATGGATTCTGGCGGCAGTTGCACTGCCGCCTGTTTTTTGTGCTTGCCATTAGGCTTTATTTCGTGCATAATTGATACAATGAAGAGGCTGCGCATGAGTAATAGTATTGGCTTTAGCCCCGACGGCGCCGTGGAAAAAACGGAAGTTGTTTTTACACGACTCCTTACCTGTGGGACATGCGCGAAGCGGTCAGCGAAATCGTCGCTTTCGTGAAAGGCGTCAAGTATGCCAGGTTCATCCAAAACCGAATGATTCGCTACGCGGTGGAACGGCAACTGCTGGTAATTGGCGAGGCTGCTAACCACGTTTCAGCGGAGTTCCAGAAGACTCACCCTGAAATCCCATGGCGGCAGATGATCGGCCTGCGCAATTTACTGGCACATGACTACTGAGAAATCAAGGTGGATCGTATCTGGAACGCCCTCACAAAAACCCGGTGCATCGGTTATTTTTTCGCCAATTTTGGTTCTGCCCACAACCTTGACAGACCCACCATCATCGGTTAACGTACTTACATTAACCAAATTAGTTCAGCAGTCGCTTGCTGTTGCACGTTCTGAGCATCGCTCGATCCCCCCAACACCCGTTTGACTTCTGAAGAAAAGGAATACACGTGAACTTCAACCAGTTCAATCTGGATTCTCGCCTGTTGGCGGGGATCAACCGCCTCGGCTATACCGAGCCGACGCCTGTTCAAATCGCCGCCATTCCACCAGCCCTGGCCGGGGATGACCTGATCGCCACCGCCCAGACCGGCACCGGCAAAACGGCAGTGTTCGTGTTACCCATTCTGCAAAAGCTATTGACCGGTCCGCGCAACCGCACCCGTGCCTTGATCGTCACACCCACGCGTGAACTCGCCGAGCAGATCCACGAATCCATCCGGGACCTGGGGACGGGTACGAAAATCCGCAGCGCCACCATCTACGGCGGCGTGGGCGCCGCGCCGCAGGTCAAAGCCTTGCGCGACGGCGTCGAAATTCTCGTCGCCTGTCCTGGCCGCCTGCTGGATCATATCCAACAAGGCAACGCCCGGCTCGGCAGCGTGGAAATCCTAGTGTTAGACGAAGGCGACCGCATGTTGGACATGGGCTTCCTGCCCGACGTGAAGCGCATCCTCAAGCACGTCCCCGCCCAACGGCAGACGATGCTGTTCTCGGCCACCTTCCCACCTGAGATCGAAGGACTGGCGGCCCAGACCCTTCGCCACCCGAAGCGCATCGCCATCGGCCTGAGCCGACCGGCGCACACCGTGGCGCACGCCCTCTTCCCGGTGCCGCAGCAATTGAAGACCGCGCTGCTGCTGGCGCTGCTCAAGCAGACCGATACCGATTCGGTGCTGATCTTTACCCGCACCAAGCACCGCGCCGAGAAACTGTCCCGGCAGATCGGGCAGGCCGGGTTCCGCGCCACCAGCCTGCACAGCGACCGGACGCAGGGCCAGCGCCAGTCCGCGCTGAACGGCTTCAAGAGCGGCCATTATCAGGTCATGGTTGCCACCGACATCGCCGCGCGCGGCCTGGACGTGGAGGCCATCTCGCACGTCATCAACTACGACATGCCTGCCACCGCCGACGATTACATCCACCGCATCGGGCGCACCGGCCGCGCTGAACGTACCGGCGACGCCTTCACGCTGGTCGCGCCGGATGACAAAGACATGGTTCGCACGCTAGAAAAAATCATGGGCCAGCCGCTGGCGCGGCAGACGTTGGCGGACTTCGATTACGACGCGCCGGCCTCGCCTATATCATCCCCAAAGGGAAGACTTGCTCCCGCTATCAGGGAGGCGCACCACACCCCGGCCGTGCGGCGAATAAAGCCATTGGGCCACCGGATGCTGCACGCCAAACCTGGTCGAAGGTCGCTGTAGAAACAAGCGGGTGAAACCCTGGAAAATGACAAAATGCGGAAAGCACCAGTAAGAGGCGCTGCCCGCATTTTTTGATCAGACAACAGTTTGTTTACGCCATGCTGGCGCCGATTTCCTTCAGCGTCTTGACCAGGTCGTCCGGTATAAGCGCCGGGGTGACGCCCAGCATCTTGCAGGTCAGCATTTTATGCGCCGTCACCTCGACCACATCGGTCATGTCGGCCGCTCGGCGCAGGCTGCTGCCCGCCACTACCAGGCCGTGATTCTGCATCAGCGCGGCGATGCCAGTGGCGCCCATCGCCGCGGCGACCGCCTCGCCCAGCTCGTCCGTGCCGGGCATGATGAACGGCACGACCGGCACGTCGCCGATGAAGGCCGCTTCGGTGGAGATGGGCAGGAAGTGGGTGCCGGTCAGCGCCATCAGCGTGGCTTGTGGGGCGTGGGTGTGGATGACGGCGGTGATCTCCGGTCTCATTTTGTAAATGGCACAGTGGACGCGCCGCTCGCTGGAGGCGGTGTAATCCGTCTCGTTGAGCATCTTGCCATTCAGGTCAATGCGCACCATCATGTCGGGGCGCAGATCGCCTTTGAAGATGGCGCTGGGGGTGATCCAGACCTCGTTCGGGTTGTCCTCGCAGCGGGCGCTGATGTTACCGCCGGTTGAAGTGATCAACCCTTTGGCGTATAAATCATTCGTGAGCTGTAAAATCTGGTCGCGCACGTCGCCGGTCTTGACCACGGCGGGGGCAACCTGACCTAACCCCCCCATCCCCCCTTCCCTACCAGGGAAGGGGGGTGCAGAGGGGATAGGTACAACACCCAATTTCGTCAAATCTCCGGGATCGCCAATCTTTGCGCGCGCCTCGCTGTACAGCCGCCCCATGTTCCCCTGGATGCGCATGAAAACCATCGCCTTTCCGGTATCGCCGCTGAAGGAGAGTTTTCCGCTCGTAGCTGCTTTGGTGGCGTTGACGCGGCCGGTGAACATTCCGTCCAAAATGTCAGCCACCATCTTGAGTTTCACGTCCGGCTCGCGCGGCGGAGCCTCCAGCCCGGCGCCGACCTTACCGTCCACGAAACTCAGGTAAAAGGCCTGGTCAATATCCTTGACAGTGAAGGAGAAGACCACGTTCTTGCCTTTGGCGAAATCGGCCATCGCCTTGTCCGCCGCGATGCGGGCGGTGAACTCCTTCAGGATTTGGATCATCTTCTCGCGTACAGCGCTTGTGTTGGTTGTCGGGGTGACCATTTCTTCCACCTTTCCAGTAATTGAGACTGTTTGTCTATCTGCGTACAGGACCGGCTCGGCGGCCTGTTGTTTTTGCGCGACCACATCCAGGTCGGTTGCGCCCGGACCTGGTTCCTGCACCAGTACTTTCAGCCTTTTCTCATCCCTGGGCCGCGCGCCGCTCCAAGTAAAGGAGTCGAGGGCAGCGGCGTTGAGGAGATATTTAGGCTTCCTGCCCGCCAGCAGCGCCTTCAACTCGCTGACGATGATCTCGCCCTGGTGGGCGGCCACCTCGAGGGTATTCCCGGCCATGTGCGGTGTGGCGATGACATTCGGGAAGGCCAGCAGCGGATCGTCCGCGCCGGGCGGCTCGACCGGGAACACGTCATTGGCGAGGCCGCCCAACTTGCCAGATCGAAGCGCTGCCAGCAGCGCATCCTGATCCACCAGCGCGGCGCGGGCGGTGTTGACCAGGAACGCGCCGGGTTTCATGCGGGCGAAAGCGTCGGCGTTCATCATGCCGCTCGTTTCATCCGTGACCGGCGCGTGCAGGCTGATGAATTCGCTCTCAGCCAGCAACTGCTCGAAGGAGACTTTCTCCGCGCCCATCAGCGTGACTTGCCCGGCGGTCAGGTACGGATCGAAGAGCAGGAGGCGCGCCCCGAAGGGCAGCAGGCGCTGGATAACCTTGCGCCCGATTGCCCCGCCGCCGACTAAACCAATCGTCTTGCGCCACAGTTCGACGCCCAGGAATTCCTCGTGCGCCTGGCCCATGCGTCCCAGGTCGCCGGCCTCGCCGCCGGGCTGGCGCAGGAACGCAGCCGCTCCCTGCAACTTGCGCGCCAGCATCAGCATGAAACTGACGGCTAAATCGGCGACGGCGTCTGCGTTGCGCGCCGGGGTGTTGACCACCGGTACGCTAGCGGCGGTACAGGCGCGGAGGTCAATATTGACCGGGTTGCCGCGGCAGACGACGATCATACGCAGGTCGGGCAGCTTGAGCAGGCTCTCGGCATCCACAATATCTACCTCGGTGACGAAGACCTGGGTATCCTTCAGCGTCCGCACCAAGTCGTCGCCGGTGAGCAGGATTCCCTCCTGCCGGTATGGTTTGTAAACCACTTCGCCCAACTCACGCAACTGCTTCAGCGCGGCCTCGTCCACTTCGGCGCTGATGTAAATACGCGGGTGGAAGGAGGCAGTCGCCGCCAACGAATTCATTACACCGCTCTCCGCGGCCGCTGCGCCTGACATCATCATCCCTGCGAACTGGCTGGCAGCGACCATGTCTGCCGGGCGGCGCTCCTGGCGCAGCGACTGCCAGTCGGCGTAGAGGGCCTGGTAGGTCTCCGAGTCCGCGCCGGGCTGGTGCTCACGGGAGATGTGCGCCAATTTTTTCGCGCCCGTTGCCAGGTCCGGGAAGAGACCGGCGCCAACCCCGGCGCAAATGGCCGCGCCCAGGGCGGAGGCCTCCACCGAGGCGCTGACGCGTACCCGGCATCCCATCACCTCGCTGACGATCCCCGTCCATGCGGCGCAGCGGGTGATCCCGCCGCCCAGCCAGAGGTCCGCGAGAGTCCCGCCTGAAACCTGCAGCACCTGTTCGACATTGGCGCGCACGGCGTAGGCCATACCTTCCAGGAGCGCCCGCGCCACGTCCGCCCGGCCTGCCTGGCCGTCGCGCGCCATGATGGACGAGAAGGTGAGGGTATCCACCGGCGGTTCCAGGGCGGAGGCGTTGAAGACCGCCGCGCCGATGGTCGAGAGCATCCCGTGCGCGCCAGGCGGTGAGGCCTCGGCCTCGGCGCACAGCATGGCAACCGGCTCCGACGCGCTGGTGTGGATCATGCGGGCAACCCACTCCAGGCTGGAGCCCATCTGCCCAGCGTTGCTTTCCATCACGTATAGGCCGGGGATGATATGCAGGCCGGTCCAAATGCGCATCTCACCATCCACGACCGGTTTAGCGATGACCATCTGGACCGGGGTGGTTGTCCCGGCGATGACGGCCATCTGCCCGGAGGAGACGACGCCCGCGCCGAGCAATCCGCACTGCGTATCCGGACCTCCGACCGCCACCGGGATCCCGGCGGTCAGTCCCAGGCTGGCGGCGGCTTCTTTCGTCAATTTGCCAAGGCGCGTCCCGGCGGCTTTGAGTTTAGGAAGGATACGCTCCGGCAATCCGGTCAGACTGAGAATCTCCGCCGACCACTTGCGAGTATGCAGGTCGAAGAGCAGCGACTCGGCGGCCTGGGCCGGTTCAGCGGCGAACTCGCCGGTCAGCATGTAGCCAGCCCAGTCGCTGATGCTCAAGGCAGCGTGCGTTGACTTGAACGTCAGCGGGCGGCTATCTCTCAGCCACATCAGCCGGGCAGCCATGAAGACCGGGTTGGGGGCGTGGCCGGTGATCTGGTAGATCTCCGCGCCGTGATCCATAGCCAGCCCCATGCCCTGCTCGATGGCGCGTCCGTCCCGGTTCGGCATCGCCGCCAGGGCGTTCCCCTTGCGGTCGAGCACGGCCATCCCGTGGCGGAAACTGGTGGCGGCGACCCCGGCCACGTCCTGCGCGCTGATACCGGCCTTGTGGAGTGCTTCTTTTACCGTCTCGCCCAGGATGCGCCAGACGCCCTGCGTATCGAAGTCGAAGGCGAAGCCGCCCACGTCCGGCGCGGGGGAGTGGCTCCAGGCGCGGAAGGCGCTGACCGTCTCACCGCTCTCCACGTTGACCAGCAAACATCGTCCGCCTCCGCCGCCGATGTCGAGACCCATCAGATATTTTGCAGTCATATCCTTGCTCCTTAGTCAGGTGACAGTCACCTGACATACTCGTTTGCCCGGTACCACGCCACCGATTTGCGCAGCGCCTCGCGCGCCGGGATAAAAGTGTATCCAAGTTCGCGCGCCGCCTTGCTCGAATAGTAGTACTCCTTCTGACGCGAGAGGCGCACCTTCTCCGGCGTGGCGGCCGGGACGTGACGTGGGTTCAGACGCGCCAGGCCAGTGTCCACGTAGGACCAGGCCAGCGCGACGCCGTGCGGGATGCGCATCCACACCTGCGGCAGCCCGGAGACCTCCGAGAGCAGGTCGAGCACCTGCTTGAGCGTCAGGTTCTCCCCGCCCAGGATATAGCGCTGCCCTACGCGTCCGCGCTCGGCAGCCAGCAGATGACCGGCAGCCACATCCTCCACGTCCACAATGTTCATGCCGGTCTCTACGTAGGCAGGCATCTTCCCGTTGAGAAAGTCCACGATCATCTGGCCGGTGGCAGTCGGCTTGTGGTCGCCCACCCCAACCGGCGCGGCGGGATTGACGATGACCAGCGGCAATCCCTGGCGGGCAAATTCACGGGCGACTTCCTCGGCCATGAACTTGGAGCGCTTGTAGTGGCCTGTCTTGTCCGCCAGCGTGACGGGCGTCTCCTCATCCGCTGGAACGTCGTCCCTGGGCAGCCCCAGGGTGGCAATCGAGCTGGTGTAGACGATGCGGCGAGCTCCGGCTTGACAGGCGACATCCAGCACGCGCCGCGTGCCTTCGACATTGGTCTGGTAGAACTCTTCCCACTCGTGGCCCCAATAACTATACAGGGCGGCGACGTGGAAGACCCACTCGCAGCCGACCATCGCCTGCTGAAGGATGGAGACATCGCTCAGGTCGCCGCTCACACGTTCGACGGGAAGACTGTCCAGCATACGGGTATTTGTCCCGGGTCGCACCAGGGCGCGGACCTCGAGACCAGCTGCCAGTAATTTGCGGATTACCGCGCTGCCAACAAAACCGGTGCCGCCGGTTACAAAGGCTTTCATATTAGCTCCTTAGGACCTCACTCTCCCCCCCCCCGTCCCTCCCCTTCCCTCTCCTATAAGGAGATGGAAGGGGAGAGTGGCCGAAGGCCGGGAGGGGTAGGGTGAGGTCAATCTATCTCCATCAACATCGCACACAAAATATCCGTCGCCTGCCACAGGGTCTCCTCGGAAACAGTGTCCGGCGTATCGTCAGGGCGGTGCCAGTGCGGCAGGCTGCCAGTCTGCGGGTCGCGCCCGGCAATGCCGATGGCGCGGTAACCGCGCCCGCGCAAGGTGCGGACATCGTCCTCCGCCAGCATTTGCGCTGGCCGGAATTCGAGTTCCGGGCGGCTTTTGGAAACACGTTCGGCGACAGCCAGCAGGTCGGTGGTGGGATGGTAGGGCGCGCAGATGCCCTGCCGCGTCAAGTAGACGATCTCGCCGCTGCCCAGTCCCTCCAGGCCGATAAAAGCCGCCTCCCGCAGGTCAGGGCCGTGGCGGCGCAGCAGGTTGAGCGTCCCGGCGTGGTCGGTCTCCTCGGCGCCGTCGAAGACGAACCAGACTTCCGTGTTTTGCAATGGCGCAGTCGAGATACGGGCAGCCACTGCCAGGGCTACGGCCACGCTAGAGGCGTTGTCGTGCGCGCCTGGGCTGTAGGGCGTGCGGTCGTCCCGGATCAAGGTAATGAATGCCCCGAGCTCGTAGGCCGCCAGCGGGAGCGACAGCCACCAGGACCAGGCCGGACCGCCGAGCATTGCCCCGACCAGGTAGAGCGCACCCATGCAAACCGGGACGGCAAGCGTCAGCCAGGTCATTGGCTCGATTTTCTTCACTGCCAGGGACTGCCAGACCAGGCGGCAGCAGTTGGTATCCAGGTGCGCCAGGAGAACAACCTTCCGGTGCGGTTCACCCTTCGGCTTGAGTCGCGCTTCGACGTTCTGGCTGGACACCTTGGGCAGCAGCGCGACCAGCGGATTGAAAGCCGCGTTGCGGATGGTCTGCCAGAGCAACCAGCCTGCAATCAGGCTGAAGGCGGATGCCAGCCCGCGGGTGATGACCCTGCCCAGGGGGTAGATCAGCGCTGCTAGTACCGCGATCAGGCTGATGGCAATCGGAAAGGCGTTCTGGCTGGGGACTGAGCGAAAGGTGTGTTTTTCGGGGACGAGTCCCAGGTCCGCGAGACGCATCGCCACGTAGTCGGCCGCGGCTGCCTCGGCGGGGGTGCCGGTGCCGCGCGGGCCGATGATCCCGGCCAGGGTACGGACATCATCCAGTGGTGTGCTCATGAACTCATGGCTTGTTTGATGAGTTCGCCGCTTGTGGCCCACACACGGCCTTTTAGGTTTTTGGTCTCATGCATGATCGTATCGAAGGCCTTGACGATGGCATCCACTTCTTCGTCGCCGATGATGAGCGGAGGCAGCAACTTGACGATGTTGACACCCGGGCCGCCGACCTGGGTCAACATGCGATGGTCGCGCATCAAGGACATGACAACCAGTTGTGTAAAGAGGCCTTTCTCGGCCGCTTCGATGGCCGTCCAGGCGGCCCTGAGGCCGAGGGCGCTCGGCGGACGGAACTCGATGCCGATGATCAGACCCTTGCCGCGCACGTCGGCGATCATCTCGTGGTGGTCTTTGAGAGCAGCCAGCCTGGCGAGCAGCTTCGCCCCGACCGTGGCGGAGCGTTCGATGATCTTCTCCTCGTCCATCACGTAGAGGGTCGCCAGCCCGGCGGCCATGCCCATCTCGTTCTGGCCGAAGGTGGTCGAGTGAACCTGGGCGCGCTTCAGGTGGCCGAAGACCTTGTTGTTTATCTCCCGCCGCATGATGACCGCGCTGACCGGGACGTACCCACCGCCCAGCGACTTGGCGAGCGTGACCATGTCGGGTTCCAAGTTCCAGTGCTCGCAGCACAGGAATTTACCGGCGCGCCCCATCCCAACTTGTACTTCATCGCAGATGAACAGCGTGCCATACTTGCGGCACAGACGCTGCTCCTCGGGCAGGTAATCATCTTCTGGAATATACACGCCCTTGCCCTGGATCGGCTCGACGATGAAAGCGGCCACGTCGCCCTTGCGCAGCTCCTTTTCCAGCGCATCCAGGTCGTTCATCGCGACCATCGCGGCGCCGGGGATGAGCGGCTCGAAGCCCTTGCGGAAAGCCTCCCCGCCGTTGATCGAGAGCGTGCCGAGCGTCAGGCCGTGGAAGGCGTGGTCGAGGAAGACGATGCGCGGCCTTTTTGTAGCGTAACGGGCAAACTTGAGGGCGGTGTCCACGGCATCGGCCCCGGAGTTGGCGAAGAAGATCGCCTCCAGTCCCGGCGGCATACGCTTTACCAGCTCCTCCGCCAGCAGACCGGCCAGCAGCGGACAGTCCATCTTGACCAGGTTAGGCCGCTCGAGCATGAGCGCCTCCTGCATGGCCTTTTTGATGACCGGGTGGCCGCGCCCCAGGTTGAAGACGCTGAATCCGGCGAGCAGGTCGAGGTAGCGGTTGCCGTCCGCATCCCACAGATAAGCGCCTTCCCCGCGCGTGTACAGCTTGTCGAAGCCGATGATCTCCTGAACGCGCGCCATTTGCGGGCTGATGAAACGCGTGTGCAGGGAATATTGATTGGCTTGGCGCGCCTCGATAAGTTGGGTTAAAGAGAATGTCATGGTCATACCTCCATGAGTGTCTCCCTCATCCCCGCCCCTTCTCACGAGGGGAGAAGGGAGTCCCCTCTCCCTCCGGGAGAGGGCTAGGGTGAGGGAACTGTTTCCAGCCCCAATTCCTTCACCGTCTCCGGCAGGGGCAGGCCGGTGAGGGGGTCGAGTCCGAGCGTGGCGAAATACCCGGCAGCCATGGCATCCATGTCGAGGGTGCGGTTGGCGACCGGGCCGAGGGTCTGCGGTGGGTCGCCGCGCTCGCGCCCCGGCAGCGGGAACTGCGCCGGTAATCCATGCCTAGCGTTGAAGGCGTGGCGCATCACCTGGATGCGCCTGCCAATGAGATAAAACTCCGCTTCATCCACGCCCCAGCCTGTCGCAGAGTTCAACCACGCCAGGAAGGGAGGCTGCCCCATCGCCAGGGCGAACTGGCACAGGCCAAGCGAATCAAAGGTGCGGTAGAGCGACATCGAGATGGCCTGTGTGACACCCTTCCCGGCGTAGTCGTAGCGCTTGGCAGGCTGGCGGCCGAGCAGGGCGAAGTAGGGGGCAAAGGAAGCGACTTCGGCATTGCCGGAATTGGTGGATGTGTGGCGGCCCGGCGCCGGGTCGAGGGCGTAACCGGCCGCGACGCCCGGCTCGTAGAGGCCACGGTGCATCGAGAGCTCCTGTCCCCCGGCGTGCATGGCGGCTTCCTGGGCTTCGGGGCCAAGTTGACGGACAGCCTTCGCCACGCCGTCCGCCAGCCAGTCGCCCAGGCCGGGGGTCCGTGCGGCGATGCGCTGGGTTAGTTCCAGGATGACCTCGCCGCTCCCCCATTCCAACGGCAGTTCAGCGGCCAGTTCGGGCGGCAGCCAGCCCTTTTCGGCGCATTCCAGCGCGAAGGCGACCGCCACACCCGCCGAGATCGAATCCAGCCCGGCCATATTGCAGACGTGATTACAGCGCATGATCGTCCCCAGGTCGCTGTTCATCAACAGCGGCCCGAAGGCGGCCAGCGCCTCGTACTCGGACTTGTAGCTTGTCCCGCCATCCGGCGCGTTGACGATGCCCCCGCACGCCACCGGGCAGGCGTGGCAGGCGTAAGGCTTGACCATCGGGCGGATGACAGCCCGGTCGCTCAGGCCTTCGGAAAGCTCCAGCGGGAAGTCGCGGAACCCGATTCCGCTCCAGTTGCGCACCGGCGTGTCACCCAACTCGACCAGTATCGCGGTCCCAGCGGATGTTCCGTACCGCTTGTACGAATCCACCACCATCTCGGCCGGGCCGCTGCTGATCTGCCCTCGCAGCCTCCGGATGATGGGCAGAAGGAAGCCCATGAAAGCCGGGACTCGGGCGGACATTGTGGAGGGTTTGCGCTGGAATAAGGGAAGATAGCCAGCCGAGGCATCCTTGAACGCCTTCGCGTCAGCCAGCGGCAATCGCGACCTGCCACGTGCCACCACTGCCTTGAGCCTTTTCGACCCCATGACCGCCCCCAGCCCGCAACGCGCCGCCAGTCTCCCATCGTCGTTGACGATGCCGGAGATGAGCGAAAGCCTCTCACCCGCCGGGCCGATGCAGGCGACTTTGGCCTGCGGGCTGATTTCTTTGTGCAGGGCTTCTTCTGTTTGGCGCACATCCAGCCCCCACAAATGGGAGGCGTCTTTGATCTCGGTTTTCTCACCGTCCACAAACAGGTAGACCGGCGATTCCGCCTGCCCGCTGATAAACAGGCCGTCATAGCCTGCGCCGCGCAGCGCCGGGCCAAAATTCCCGCCACAGTTGGCGTCCCCCCACGCGCCGGTCAGGGGCGAGCGCGCCGCCACCATGAAGCGTCCGCTGAACTGCGCTCCAGAGCCGGTCAGCAGGCCGGGGAGGAAGGCAAGAATGTTATCGGGGCCGAGCGGATCGGCGTTGGCCGGGATGCGTTGATAGAGATAATGCACGCCCAATCCGTAACCGCCAAGGTAACGGCGGTAGATTTCCTCCGGCGGCTGCTCTACTTCGATTTGACCGGTGGAAAGGTTGACTAAGATGATTTTGCCCCAGAAACCGTTTGGCATTAATCCTCTATTTCACTTTTACTTTCGCCGCTCCCGCCGCAGGCTGGCGCGGAAGCGGTCGCCGCGGTGGATGGTCTGTGTGAAGACGACCGGCGTGTCATTGGCCAGACAGCCCAGGGTGGTGACCAGCACGATTGGCGCGCCCTCGTTGACTTTAAAGTTCTCAGCTTCGTATGCCCCGGCGACTGAAATCTCGATGGTATCCACGGCATAGGCTGGCGCAATGCCGTAGCGTTGCTCGAGAAAGCGGTAGATGCTGGCGTCGGTCAAGTCGGCTTCGGCCAGGTCAGGGAAAAGTGAATGCGGATAGAACGATGTTTCCAGCGACATGATCTCACCGGCGGCCAAGCGCGTACGCACGATGCGAATGATTCGCTCGCCAGTGGCAAGCCTCAATTGCGCCGCGACCTCGGCAGAGGCAGGGAGTACTTCTTGCGCCAGAACCCGCGCCCCTGCGCTCATGCCAGCCTGGCCCATGATCTCGGTGTAACTCATGCCCGTCACCTGCACGTTCGGCAGGATAGTTTTTGGGGCGGCGACGAACGTCCCCCGGCCGCGCTGACGGATGACCAGCCCCTCATTAGCAAGTTGCGTCAGCGCCTGGCGTGCGGTCATGCGAGAGACGCCCGTCTCGGTGCAGAGTTGCGCTTCGGAGGGCAGCGTGTCGCCAGGCTCGAGTTGGCCGCTCGTGATCTGCTGGCGTAGTTGTTCGCGGATTTGATAGTAAAAGGGGATGGGGCTGGTTGTGTCGAGGCGTAGAGGCATTGGAGTCTCCGGTAAAATGTATATACATTATACCATCTCATCGAAAAAAACAAGTTTTGTCTTTTCCTCTCCCCCTCATGCGTGCAACTATTCAGCCTCCCTTCGCCTGGCTGAAGAACTCTTCCCGTTCAACCCAATAGCGGCACAACTCGATGCCAAAATAGAACTGCCGGTCAATCAATGCCATCCTGCATTTTTCGAGCACGCGCCGGGAGGCGACGTTCTCTGGGTGGGTCAGGCCGATGATCTTATCGAGGCTGCAATTCGTGAAGCCGAACTGGAGCGCGGCCCGGGCTGCCTCGGTGGCGTAACCGTGCCCCCAGACCTCCCGGCTCAAGAGGTAAGCCACTTCTGTCTCGCCGGTTTCGGGCAGGAACTCCAGCCCGTTCCATCCGACCACCTGCCCGTCCGCGGGAGTGACGACCGCCCAGTGACCGCAGCCGCGTTCCTGCCAGTGGGACAGGTGATGGGCAATATAGCGGTCCGCACCTTCGCTCGGCCAGGGTTCAGTGCGAGGGAAGTAGCGCAGGATGTCCGGTTCTTGCAGGATGCCAAGCAGCCGGTCGGCGTCCTCCGGTGTCCAGGGACGCAGGAGCAGGCGCGGGGTGCAGAGCGTGGGGATATCCATGCCTGTCCCTATGCCTGGCTTCCCAGCTTCTGCCCGAGCTGGAAGGCCTGTTCGAGCAGTTCGGGGCGCTTGTCCGCGTCCCCCACATCCATCAATGAGCCGTAGACCATCCCAACGATCTCGCAACGCAGGAAGCGAAACATGGTCTCGAAGGTATGGATGGCATTGATCCCGCCGGAGGTGTATAGGTCGGTATCGCCGTAGGTCAGGATGACCCCAACCTGCTTGCCGTGAAATTCCTTCCAGCGCGACGCCTGGAACGCGTACCAGCGGTCTATGCACAGCTTGAGCTGGGCGCTGACGGTGAACCAGTAGATCGGGCTGGCGAGTACGATGGCGTCCGCTGCGGATATTTTCGAGTAGAGCGGCTGCATATCGTCCTCGATGATGCAAGTGCCTTTCTCCTGGCACTCGTCGCAGGCGTCGCAGGGACGTATGTCTAGGCTGTGCAGGTAAACGCTCTCGACCTGCGCGCCGGCCTCGCGCGCGCCAGCCGCGACCCGCTCCGCCAATGTGGCGCTGTTGCCCTTCTCGCGCGGGCTGCCTTTGAGGATGAGTACTTTTTTTGTCATGCGTTGAACTCCTATTTTGCCACCCAGCCGCAGTCCACCAGCCAGTCCGCGCCGGTTACGAAAGACGCGCCCTCGCTGGCCAGGAAGTAGACCGGCTCGGCAATTTCAGCCGGGTCGGCCCAGCGCTGGAAGGCCTGCTCGGCCTCGCGCTCCTTCTTAACCTGCTCGAAGGGAATGCCAGTACGCTTCGACTCCAGTTCGATGTCGCCGCGCAGCATGGGCGTATCCACCGAGCCGGGGCTGATCGAGTTGACACGGATGTTGTACGGGGCCAGCTCCCAGGCCAGGGCGCGCGTCATGGCGATGATCGCCCCCTTCGTTGCCCCGTACATGACGTGGTCGGTCTGCCCGACGTGCCCCGAAACCGATCCCATGTTGACGATCACGCCGCTCTTCTGCGCTTTCATGTACGGCAGCACGTACTTGCACAGCAGAAAGTGCCCGCCCAGGTTGATGTCAACGGTGCGCTTGAACTCGTCCCAGGTGATCTGGTCGAAGGGCTTGACCAGCACCACCCCGGCGTTGTTGACCAGCACGTCCACTCGCCCGTATTTTTCTCCAACCTTGTGGATGCAATCCGCCACCTGTTTCTCATCGGATACATCGCAGACGAAGAAAGCGCATTCTCCCCCATGCCCGCTGACCTGCTCCGCGACTTTTTGCCCCTCTGGTAATATATCCAGCCCGATGACGGCGTAATCGTGTTTTGCAAAAACTTGCACGCACGCCGCGCCGATTCCCCGCGCCGAGCCGGTGATGATGGCAACTTTCATACTCATGATACCTCCTCGCACTCACGGCGGGGCTTCGCGAAGTACTCCCGAAGGGAGAAGCCCCGCCGGAAGCTTATAAACCGATCATCTTCCTCGCCTGTTGGACAGTCGCCAGCGGACGGCCGAGGGCGCGCGCCATCTCAGCGGTTTCCTTGACCAACTCGTGCGTTGGCACCACCTTCCCGCTGTGGTCGTAGGGATGATCCTCTGTCCCGACGCGCACATGGTCGCCGCTAACGATAGCGGCGGTCAAGATGTCGCGCTGCCCCTCGCCCAAGGTGGTCGCGTGGTCGGCGACCATAATGCTGACGTTGCAGACGCAGCCCTCCGGCATGAGTCTACGGCGGTAGAGATACTCCTCAACGGTGGGCGGACTCCACGTCCCGCCCGGCCAGCCGAAGAACAGGGTGGCCACATAGGGGGGCTTGAGCAGTTTCCTGCCGATAAGATAGTCCAGGTTCCAGACCGACCCGGCGTGCCAGACCTCCCATTCGGGGATGACGCCATACTTCCTGCACAGGAGGCAGTATTCTACCAGTTCCTGGCGCAGGTGCAGAACGTTGCACTCGGTCTGGGTGAAGGCCTCGTCGTGATGGTTCAGGATGACCGAGATCATATCCGCTTTATTCTCGTAAACCTCCATCCGCTCTGAGATGGGCAGGCTGGACATGCCGCACTGCACGATGATGTCGCAGCGAGCGCGCACGGAGTCGATGGTCTCCTTCCACTTGCCTTCGGCATGGGTGTGCAGGATGGCCGCGCCGTTCTCGCAGCAAAGCCGGGCTTCTTCGGCGATGGCTTGCGGCGTGCGCGGGTAGTCCACCTGCGGGTGCAGCCAGGAGATGTTGGGCGTGGCGGTGATGATGAGAGGGGGCATGGGGGATTTCTTTACTCGCCACGCAGCGCCTGTCCCAGGTTGCCAATGCCATACGCGACTTTCGAAAATCTGCTATTCATGGGATGTACCTCCTGAACCGATCTAAATCACCGTAGAAGCTTTGTCACTATAGCATATTCGTATTACGGATGCAACGGGGGAACTCAGCTCGCTGTCGTATGGCAAGCTCTTTCAATGCGAATTCCGCATCCTCTGGAAGCCGCTATCCTCGTATCACGGCCAGCATCTTCGAATGCAGCTCGGCTGGCGCAGCGAGAATAGACTGCGGTGGGGAGATGTAATCCGGCTTGCCGTCAATATCGGTGACGCGCGCGCCGGCTTCCTCGGCGATGAGACCGGCCGCGGCGATGTCCCACGCGTGGATGCTGATCTCCCAAAATCCGTCCAGGCGGCCCGCGGCGACGTAGCACAAGTCGAGGGCGGCTGAACCGAGGCGGCGCACGCCCTGGGTCAATCTGGCGAAGCGGCCAAAATATTCCAGGTTATTGCGCGGCGAATTCCACGTGTCATATGGGAAACCGGTCACCAGCAGGCTATCTTTCAGCTCGCAGGCATCCGAGACATGGATGAGTCGTCCGTTCAGCCAGGCGCCGCGCCCGCGCTCGGCGGTGAAGGCCTCGTCACGCAGCGGGTCATAGACCACGCCCAAGGTCGTCACACCCCGGCAGGCATAGCCGATGGAGACGCAAAAGATGGGCACGCCATGCGCGTAATTGACGGTGCCGTCCAATGGGTCCACGTACCAGAGGTGTTCTTCATCCCCCGCCAGGCTACCCGCTTCCTCAGACAGGATACTACTGCCAGGGAAACGACGCTGGATTTCGGCCAGCAGGAATGCCTCGGATTGGTGGTCAACTTCCGTTACCAGGTCAATCGCGCCTTTATATTCCACCTTGTGCTCGCGCTCGAAACCAGCGCGCAATACCTCACCCGCGCGGCGGGCGATCTCTTCTACTTCCGATAGTGTAGGCGGCATGTCAGTTGCACATATGTTTGAATGCATCGAGGATCTGGTAGATGAGGATTATTATAGTCTGCTTTAAAAAAAAGCAAGCAAGATTGTCGTCTCTCTGACTACCTTTCCCCTTCCCATTCGGCTATCAATCGCTCGAAGAATTCATCCAGGTAGCGCAGTCGTTCTTCGGCAATCGCCCGCGCTGTGGGCGTGAACATGCGTTCGCGCACCTTGCGCAGCTTGAACAGGTGCTCGTGGTACGAGCTGTGCGGCTCGCCGGGTAGTTCCCTGCCGGTCTGGATGAACTGCTCGGATGGTTCAGCGTACCAGGGCTGACAAGCCAGCGTAGCGTAGGCTATGACGCGCGCCACGCCGATCGCGCCGAGAACGTCCAGTTTATCGGCATCGAACAGGATTTTCGCCTCGATGGACTGCGGAGGCTCGGAGGTATCGCGATAACGATGGGCGCGGATGCAATGCTGGACAGCGGCGATGCGTTCCGGACCCCAGCCCTCGGTGCGCAAAACTTCGGCCGCGAACCCGGCTGAAGCGTGATGGTGATCGGTGCGCGAGTCCGCGCCGGGCATGGTGCCCTCGGCATCGTGCAGCAAGGCTGCGGTGCGGACGATCTCCAGGTCCGCGCCTTCGGCCAGGGCAAGGCGTTCAGCCATACGGTAGACGCGCAGCACGTGGTCGAAGTCGTGGACGGCGTCGGCGTTTTGATACCATTGGCGGGCTTGATCGATTGTTGGCATGGAACTCCAGCTTAGTTTTACCGCGAAGAAGCGAAGGGCGCGAAGGGGTATTTATGAACGCGAAGAAAGGCTTATTTCTTTCTCACCGGATAGAGGGTTGGGCCGGAGAGGTTGTAGACGACCCGGCGGATGCCGTCTTTCATCAACCTGACGTTCCAATTCAAGAGAAAGCCGATTTTGCAGCCGCTCAGTTTCAGGTAAGTCAGCAATTGCGCCTGATGGATGGGCAGCAGGCTTTCAACCGTTTTGTTTTCGACGATGACGAGATCGTCCACGAGGGTGTCAATGCGATAGCCCACGTCGATTTTCTGATCCGCATAGGTGAGAGGCAGGGTGACCTCTGTCAGCACTTTTCTCCCGCGTTGCCGCAGTTCGTAGGCGTGGCACTGCTGATATGCGGACTCGAGCAACCCTGGTCCCAACGCTTTATGAACTTTGATGGCTGCATCCACAACATCTTTCGCAATCTCCTCAATATCGGCCACGCTCTCCTCCTTCGCGAATTTAAACTCCTCTTCGCGCTCTTCGTCCCTTCGCGGTTAAATTACGCGGTGCGGTAGTAGCCCACATCCACCGAGTAGACGCGGCCGCGCTTGACGACCTGCTTGACCAGGTTCGTGCCGAAGCGATAGCCGAGGTGGCGGTAATCCGGCACGGAGAGCACCAGCAGATCGGCTTGTTTGCCGGGTTCGATGGAACCGATCTTATCTGCGCGGCAGATAGCCTGGGCAGAATTGATCGTTGAGGCGGCAATGGCCTGCGCCGGGGAAAGCCCCATGTAGCGGCAGGCGAGCACGATGGCGAATTGCATCGTCTCGCACCAGGCCGTGCCGGGGTTGCAGTCAGTCGCCAGCGCCAGGATGCAACCCGCATCGAGGATCTTCCGGGCAGGTGTGTAATTGTGTTCGGCCAGGCCAAAAGGCGTGCAGGGCAAGGAGACAGCTACGGTATCGCTCTTCCCCAGCGCCTGGATATCCGCATCGGAGGTTTTCACCAAATGATCTGCCGAGGCCGCGCCCAATTCGACCGCCAGGCTGGCGCCGCCCAGGTTGTCGAACTCGTCGGCGTGGATCTTGAGCGGAAAGCCCAGCTCGCGCGCTTTGCTCAAAATTTGGCGTGACTGCGCCAGGTCGAAGGCTTTGTTCTCGCAGAAGACATCCACGAACGGAAGGGACAGGCGCGGGGCATGGGTCTGCCACCACTGGCAGACGATGGGCAGCATGGTCTCGCAGATCAGGTCGGTGTAACCCTGTGGGTTATCCTTATATTCGGGCGCGATGGCGTGAGCGCCGAGGAAGGTGATGGCCAGGTCCAGCGGACCTTCGTCGTCGAGCCTCAGGAGG
This sequence comes from Anaerolineales bacterium, assembly GCA_022865905.1. Classification (GTDB taxonomy): domain Bacteria; phylum Chloroflexota; class Anaerolineae; order Anaerolineales; family Villigracilaceae; genus CG2-30-58-95. Next base: position 33,558 of record JALHUM010000294.1, read on the forward strand.
GCTTTGAGCAGCCTTAATTCAGTTGCAGTTTGCAGGCCGTAGCCGGTCTTGGCTTCGGCGGTGGTCGTACCGCAGGCGAACATGCGCAGCAGGCGCGAGCGCGTCTGGGCGATGAGCGTCTCTATGGAGGCGGTGCGCGTGGCGCGGACTGTCGAAATAATGCCACCGCCAGCGGCGAGGATATCGAGATACTTTGCACCTGCCATTTTCATCTCGAATTCGTTGGCCCGGTCGCCGCCCCAGATGAGGTGCGTGTGCGGGTCAACGAAGCCGGGCATCACCACGCAGCCTGAGGCATCCAGGGTCGGTTCGCCGGGGTAGGCGGCGCGCAGTTCGGCGCTCGAGCCGACGGCGGCGATCTTCTCGTCGCGGATGAGGACAGCGCCGTTCTCGAGGAGGCCGAGTTTGCCGAGGTCGCGGCCTCGCTGCGGGCCGCCTTGCAGTGTAAGGAGTTGAGTGGCGGAATGGATTAACATAGTGACCAGTGATCAGTGATCAGTTATCAGTCCTTAATGGGTTGTGTTAATTTTACCCCAGGAATAAGATTGTCCCGGCGGGAGTTGCCGGGACGGATTTATGCCCAACGGTGTGGCTCACTTGCCTCCGTATGCGGTAGCCTGATCTCAGGCTACCATTGGCGGGTGAAAAGGCTTATGGGCGGCGCAAGATTTAACTGCCAGAATCATAATGGTAGCCAGCCTGCCCTGGCGGGCTAGGCTAGGGTAGGCTACCATAAAAGCACGCCCGTCAAGAGGACACCGCCGTCTGGCTTCTATGCAATTTCTGCAAGGCCAGCAGCGCCAGGGCATTGAACACCACCGCCCCTGCCGCGACCGCCAGGAAGCCAAAGCCATAGAGCAGCGGCGCAAGCGGCGCGCCCAGGGCGCGGCCAAGCGAGAGGGCCGCCACGTTGAAGGACATCAGCGTGGCGCGCGCGCCGGGCAGCACCTCGGTCATCAGCGGGATGATACTGACAAGTGTGAATTCAAAAGAGATGTAAAAAAAGAAAAGCCCGGTCAGCGCGCCGGCTTCCGTCCGCCCGATGAACGGCAGGGACAGCGCGGCCAGGCTGTTCGCCAGCAGGCCGATGGCGATGGCACGCGGCTTGCCGAGCCGATCCACAAAGGCGGCCACCAACCCTTCGCCGCCCAATTCCGAAAGTCCGATGACCGCCGAAGCCGCTCCCAGGGCAGCAATCTTCAAGCCAAAGGAATCCTCCAGCCAGACGCCGAAGATGAGATTGACCACCTCGTTGGCGGTGCTGGCGAAAAGTCCGACAGCAAGGCCGGCCAGCGCAGGGACGTAGGTCAGCACCGAGCGGAAGTTCACCCAGAGAGGCTTGCCCTCCTCGCGCGGCTTTGCATCCTTCGGCAGCATGAGCACGATCCCGACGAACGTCAGCGCGCCGAGCAGGGCCAGGAGCGGGAAGGGCGCCATCCAGCCGGCGCGGGCGATCAGGAAACCCATCAGCGGTACGCCGAGGACAAAGGCCAGCGACCAGCCGAACTCGGTCACGGCGATGGCCAGTCCGCGCCGTTGGTAAGAAATGCGGTCGCTGAGGTAGGCCTGCATCGCCGGGTCGAAGATGTATTTGCCAAGCGTGGCCAGGGAGAGCGCCACGGCGAGCACCCAAAAGGTCGGCCAGAAGACGACCAA
>JALHUM010000295.1 GCA_022865905.1 Anaerolineales bacterium
CGCAGCAGCGAGCGCAGCCGGGCGAAAAGACGGTAGAAGGCCGGGCGGACTTTGCGCTCCACCAGCAGCGGGCCGCTCCATTGGGCAGCCAGCGCTCCCCAGGTCAGGCCAGCTCCGAAGCCGGTCAGGATGATCTTATCGCCCGCCTTCATCCTGCCGTCCGCGACCGCCTCGCACACGGCGATTGGAATAGAAGCCGTTGAAGTATTGCCGTAGCGGTCAATGTTGACAATGAATTTATCGAGCGGCATTTTCAGATTGCGCGCCGCGGCTTCGATAATGCGCAGGTTGGCCTGGTGCGGGATGATCCAGCGCACATCCTGTAGTTGGAGACCGGCTGAACCGATCACCTCGCGCGTGGCCTGCGCCATCACGCGCGTTGCGAAACGGAAGACTTCGCGCCCATCCATGTGGATGTAGTGCATCCCGCTGCGGATGGTGGCCTCGGTCGCCGGATGCCGGCTGCCTCCGGCGGGCAGCGAAAGTAAATCCCCGCCCGAACCATCCGAATGTAACACCGCCGAAAGCACGCCGCCTGGTTCCTGACTGGCTTGCAGTACGAACGCGCCAGCGCCATCGCCGAATAAGATGCAGGTGTTGCGATCCTTCCAGTTGACGAAACGGGAAAGCGTCTCCGCGCCAATCACCAAAGCTGACTTGATCGAGCCGGAGCGGATGGCCTGGGCGGCCATATTGAGAGCATAGATGAAACCAGTGCAGGCGGCCAGCAGGTCGAAGGCGCCAGCGCGAGTCGCTCCGAGTTTATCCTGCACCAGGCAGGCCGTGGCAGGGAAAATGTACTCCGGCGTAGAGGTAGCGCAGATGATCAAATCCAGGTCGGTGGGTTTGAGATTGGCAATCCTGAGCGCCTTCCAGGCCGCCTCGACGGCCAACGTGGAAGTCGTCTCGCCGTCGAGGGCGACGCGGCGCTCACGGATGCCGGTCCGCTCGACAATCCACTCGTCGTTGGTCTCGACCGTACGTTCCAGTTCAGCGTTGGTCAAGACACGGTCCGGCACTGCCATCCCCCAGCCCGTAATATGCGCGTAAGGCATATGAATTAATTCTCGAACCGGCTGAAAATAAGCGTAGCGTTGTGGCCACCAAAACCGAACGAGTTGGACATCACGTGCCGCACGGCCTTCTGTCGCGCCCGGTTGGGCACGTAATCCAGATCACATTCGGGATCGGGCGTTTCGTAATTGATTGTGGGTGGCAAGAGGCCATCCAAGAGAACCTGGACACAGACCGCTGCCTCCAGCGCGCCGGACGCCCCCAACAGGTGGCTGGTCATGGACTTGGTGGACGAGATCGGCACCTTATACGCCTGCGCGCCGAAGACGGTCTTGATGGCGGCGGTCTCGGATTTGTCATTGAGCAGAGTGGAAGTGCCATGCGCGTTAATATAATCAACATCTTCCGTCCCGAGATTGGCGTTCTCCAACGCCAGGTTCATGCACAAAGCCGCGCCCGCGCCGTTCTCAGCCGGCGCGGAAATGTGATAGGCATCGTCGGACGTGCCGTATCCAGTAACCTCGGCCAGGATTCGCGCGCCGCGCCCTTGTGCATATTCGAGCGACTCCAACACCAACACCGCGGCACCCTCGCCTATGACGAATCCATCCCGATTCAGGTCGAAGGGACGCGAAGCGCGCTGCGGGTCATCGTTACGCGTCGAGAGGGCATTCATCACTCCCAGCCCGGCCAATGCCAGCGGTACGACCGCCGCCTCCGCGCCCCCGGCCAGAATCGCGTCAGCCGAGCCGCGGCGGATCATCTCGGCTGCCTCACCAATCGTGTTCGAGCCAGTCGCGCAGGCGGTGATAACAGCCAGGTTCGGGCCGCGTATGCCTAGTTTGATCGCGACAATGCCCGGAGCTGTATCCGCCAGCATCATCGGCACCAGGAACGGGCTAACGCGATCTGGGCCGCGTTCAGCCAGCACAGTTATCTGCTCGGTCATGGTGGCAACGCCGCCGATGCCCGTGCCGATCAGCGCGCCGACGCGGTCGCGGTTGGCATCGTCAATCTTCAAACCGGAATGTTCAACCGCCTGCAACGCAGCCGCCAGCGCGAATTGGGTAAAGCGATCCATGCGACGGGCTTCTTTCGAACCGAAAAGCGCGACCGGATCGAAGCCCTTGACTTCAGCAGCAAAGCGGGTCTTGTAACGGCTGGCGTCGAAATGGGTAATCGGCGCGACGCCGGAAATCCCAGCCGCGAGGGCCTTCCAGGTATTCGGCCAGTCATTCGCCAGCGGGCTGAGGCAGCCAAGCCCGGTGACGACAATACGTTTGCGCATGAAGGTCTCTCCTCGTAAAGAAAAACGTCCAGAAGTCTGGACGTTATAACACAGTGCCTTTTAATGAGATACGCCCGCTCTGATCTTATCGGATCGCCTCGAAAGCCTGCCTCACATGCAGGCGATCGTGCTCGGCCATAAAGCCCACCAACTCCTGCAAGCTCGTCGGACCGAAGATAGCATGGCGTGCAGGGCGATCCCACTCAGCCTGTAGACCATCCATTAGCGCCAAAAGCTCCTTACGGATAGTTGTAAACTCCGACAGCGAGGCGCGTCCATCCTGGCGGGCATACTGACGTTCTTTCACCCACTCATCGGTAACCTCACCAGCCATGAACGGATTCGTCTCGGCCAAGAGCCTGCGCAAGCGCTGCAGGTTGACATCCCGGTCCACGTCCCGCAGGTGGCCGACGATCTCGGTCAGGCACCATTCGCCCGGTTGGGGCTGGCGCGTCCAGGCGGGCGCGGCCAGGTCGATGGTCAAGCTGGCGAGCGCAGCCGGCGTGGAACGAAGCAGGGCCACAAGAGCCTGCGGTGAATTGTATGCAGGCTGGAGCGTCTGCGGGTCAACGCTTTCGAGCCAGGCGCGGAATTCTCCCAAGCCGCCCTGCGGTATCATTGAAAACTCAGGTGAAGTCTCGATGCCGTTTTTGACCCAGAAGACAGGGAAACCGGCCTGCTGTGCGGGGCGGAGATCCATATCCACATCGTTGCCGACCATGACGACCGGATCCTCCGGCCAGCCCATTTGCCCCATGATTTCCCCGAAGTAGGCAATCGCTTCCTTCGTAAAGTGAAAGCGCTCATACGACGAGACCAGCGCAAACGGATAGGTCTCAGGTGGCAGATCGGCCCAACGCAGGCGATGCTCGATGGCTTCGAGCGGGAAGAGCGGATTGGTGGCAACCGCCACCCGATAGCCTTGCGCGAAGGCCCAATCCACCAGGGGAACAGCCTCCGGCCGCGCTTTGGTCAGACTTCCGAGGGTTGGAAAGACCTCGTCATAGAAATTGTCAATGGTAGCCTGGAGAGAATCACGCTCCATGCCCAGCTTTTTGAAGAAGTAAGCGTCAAATACCTCGCGCAGGGTCAGGGCAGGATCCAGGTTATCCATCATCCGCATGGTGCCAGACATCAGCGCCGGCAGTATTATCTCCGGAGGCACCAGATGGCTCAACGCGCCTGAAAGGGCCTGCAAATAGGCGGGGAAAAAGGTCTCCGTGTTCGTTTCGAGCAGGGTGTCGTCCAGGTCGAGCAGCAAGGTAATGGTCATTTTGTCACTTCAAATACTGGCGGCAAAGGATGGCACTCGCCACAACCGATATGTGGATCGAAGCCAGCGCGCTGCGTCTTTTCGCAGAAAGCCCTGACCTGCACACGGCGTTGGAATGCCGTCGCCATCGGGCGAGTCACTTCGGCACGCAAGACCATGAATTCGCAGGCGTTGGCGCGGGTGATGGATGGGACCGGGCAGGTGCGACACAGGTCACGGGTCCAGGAAGCTCCGGAGGGGGCGAGCAAGCGGCACTCTTCCTGCTGGCGACCGCGATAATAGTCGCCATAGAAATATTTACATTCCGTTCCGGCGGGTGTACGCATCAACAATTTGGTGTGACTGTCACTCTAATATCAGGCTCGGGTGAGATAGGCACCAGTGCGAGTGTCCACGCGGATGGTATCGCCCTCGTTGACAAAGTTCGGCACCTGGACCTCGAGGCCGGTTTCGGTTTTGACCTTTTTGACCACACCTGTGGCGGTATCACCTCGCACCGAAGCCTCGGCGGAGATTACCTTCAAATCAACTGAGGTGGGCAATTCGATGTCAATGGGCTCACCATCGTAGAAAGTAAGCTTGACTTCCATGCCCTCTCTCAAATAACCAGCGTACCCGCCAACCAGATCGCTTTTCACGGCTGGCTGGTCGAATGTCTCGTTGTCCATGAAGTGATATAGTTCGCCATCGGTGTAAAGGTATTGCACATTATGAAAATCCAAGCGCACGTCCTGAACGCGGTCGCCGGACTGGAAAGTTTTTTCCAGAGTAGTGCCAGTGCGCAAGTTGCGCGCCTTGATGCGAATAACTGCGTTGCCACGGCCAGGTTTATGATGGGCGTATTCTATTACTTTGAACAACGTGCCATCCAGTTCGAAGGTGACGCCTTTGCGAAGATCATTTACATCAATCATAGGTCCTCATTCTCAGACGGGTATGGAAACCCATCCTACATTGAATTGCAAACGGGCGGGATTATACTACCGTTCAGTTGAAGGTTGCAAGTTGCAGGTTGCGGTTGCGAGTTAAGGGCTGCGGGTTTAAGATTTTGTATGATGCGCTTCGGCAGCGGGATCTTCACGCAATAACTCTACCGCGTGGGGCAACACAGGCAGCACCACTTGAAAATTCTCTACAGCCGCTTTCGGGCTGCCCGGCAGGTTGATGATCAGCACCCTGCCGCGGATACCGGCCACGGCGCGCGAGAGCATGGCGTGCGGTGTGACTTGTAGACTGGCAGCGCGCATGGCCTCAGCCAAGCCAGGCGCCAGGCGGTCAATCACCGCAAGAGTGGCTTCAGGGGTAACATCCCGGGGCGCGAAACCCGTCCCGCCAATGGTCAGGATGATGTCCAGGTCGCAGCGCCCGGCCCAGTCGAGGAGTGTCTCACGCAGAACGGTCAAATCATCGGGAACGATTTCCCGGCAGACCACCTCCCACCCCCGGGAAGTAACTGCCTCCGCCAGCGCCGGGCCGGAGACATCCGGTCTCTCGTCGCGCGCCGAGCGGTCAGAAGCGGTAAGGATGCCAAAGCGCAAGGTCATCTAAGCGATATCCTTCCCGTAGAGGTGCAAGTCCATTTTCTGCCAGCCGTGTCTTTCGTAGAATTCGATCGCTTCCGCGTTATCATAGGTGACGAGCAAATAAGTGCGGATACAGCCTTTAGCACGCAGTCGTTTTTCCAGCTCATTCATCAGCAGAGCGCCGACACCCTGTTTGCGATGCTCCTCGGCAATAGCGAGATGATAGACCAGCCCCCGGCGACCATCGAACCCGCCCAGCACGGCACCGATCACCTTCCCGTCTTCTTCATCTAGCAGGAACAAGTCGGCGTCACGCTGGAGCTTTTTCTGGATTTCCTCCGGCTCGTCCGAGCGGCGCAGGTGGAGGCCAGGCCCAGCCAGTGACCACAGCCCGCGAACAGTGGGATAATCCTCTGGAAAGCAGAATTCACGGATTCGGATCGCGCGGCTCACAGACCTTACCTGCTTAGGGATTTGAGTTTTCGAACCAATTCCTCTGGCATATACGGCTTGAGCAGGAAATCATTCGCGCCAGCGGCCAGGCATTCCTCCTGTAGATCCATGCCCGAGGTCATGATCACTTTCGTACCCGCCAGGTCGGGCACCCGCCGGAGCTTGCGAACGAGATCAATCCCATTTTCCTCCCCAAGAAAGATATCCATCAGTACGATAGCTGGCATTTCTCTGCTCACGGTCTCGATGAGGTCGTTGCCCTTACCGGCCGAAACGAGCACCTGGAAGCCCTCCATGCCCAGGAGGGTCTTTAGGAGAGATATTATCGTTCTGTCGTCTTCAGCCAGGAGTATTTTCGGCATCGCCCTTCCCATCCTGTGGAGGGTTCGGTTGAGGAGAGTTACGGGCCGGTTTCCTCTTCTCCAAAGCAGATGCCAACACGTCATCTACCGATTCGGCAAAGACGAACTTGAGATCCTTCTTTACTTCCTCGGGCACATCTTCCAGGTCGAGCTGGTTACGCTTGGGCAGGATCACGGTCTTCAAGCCAGCGCGATGGGCGGCCAGCATTTTCTCCTTGATGCCTCCAACAGGCAGCACCTGGCCGCGCAAGGTGATTTCGCCGGTCATGCCGACGCCCTTCTTGACCGAACGCCCGGAGATTAGCGAGACCAATGAAGTCGCCATCGTCACCCCCGCCGAAGGGCCGTCCTTGGGCTGCGCGCCGCTCGGAATGTGCATGTGGATGTCTGCCTTATCGAAGAAATCTTTGTCCAACCCCAGGTCCTCGGCGCGTGAGCGGACGTACGAGAGCGCCGCTCGCGCCGATTCCTGCATCACGTTGCCAAGCGAACCGGTAAGCTGGAAGCCCTTCGACCCTGGCATACGCGTCGCCTCAATGAACAGCACGTCGCCGCCGAAAGGAGTCCACGCCAGGCCGGGAGCCACGCCCGGGATCGAGGTGCGGGCGTTGATCTCCTCCGTCTTGAGGAAGAGAGGATGTCCCAATAATTCCTTCATCACCTTAGGGGTGATGCTGGCAGATTGTTTTTTGCCTTCTGCGATGCGCGTCCCGATCTTGCGGCATACCGAACCGATGCTGCGCTCCAGGTTGCGCACGCCAGCCTCGCGCGTGTACTGGTTGATGATCGTGCTCAGTGCTTTCTGGGTGAACTTCACTTCCTCGGGGCGCAGGCCATTTTCACGCACCTGACGTGGAATCAAGTAGCCTTTGGCAATGACGATCTTTTCGTTCTCGGTATAGCCGGAGAGATGAATGACCTCCATCCGGTCGAGCAACGGGGCTGGGACAGTTTCCAACGTATTGGCCGTGGTAATGAAAAATACCTGGGAGAGGTCGTAGGCGACCTCCAAATAATGGTCGCGAAATTCGACGTTCTGCTCCGGGTCTAGCACTTCGAGCAAGGCCGAGGCCGGGTCGCCGTGAAAGTCGAAGACCAGCTTGTCCACCTCGTCCAGCATGAAGACGGGGTTGTGCGATTCGACCCGTCGCAAAGCCTGCAGGACGCGTCCGGGCATGGCGCCGATGTACGTGCGCCGGTGGCCGCGGATTTCCGCCTCGTCGCGCATCCCGCCCAGCGAAATGCGGATGAACTTGCGTTCCATGGCGCGGGCGATGGACTGGCCCAGCGAAGTCTTGCCTACCCCAGGTGGTCCAACAAAGCACAGGATCACGCCCTCGCGCTCGCGGCGAATAAAATCCTTAGACGGCGCCTGTTCCTCGTCCTTGCGGTCCAGGCGCAGCTTGCGAATTGCCAGGAACTCCAGGATACGCTCTTTGACATCCTCCAGGCCGTAATGATCCTGGTCGAGGATTTTGCGGGCGTGGGCAATATCCAGGTTATCCTTCGTTCCCTGCGACCAGGGCAGGGTGACCAGCCAATCCAGGTAAGTGCGGATGACGCCATATTCGGCCGCGGACGTCGGTAGCCTGGACAAGCGCTCCAGCTCACGTTTGGCCTGCTTTTCGGCTTCCTCGGGCATTTTCGCTGTCTCGATCTTCTTGCGAAATTCCTCCACTTCGACGGCCTGTTCGTCTTTTTCGCCCAATTCCTTTTGGATCGCCTTCAACTGCTCACGGAGGAAGTAATCGCGTTGAACTTTCTCGATCTCTGAACGCGCCTCGTTCTGGATTTTCTGCCCGAGCTGCAGCACTTCTGCTTCTCGCACCAGCAGGCCAACCAATTTATGCAGCTTTTCTTGGGTCGAATCCATTTCCAGGAGTTGCTGGGCGTCCTGAAGCTCGATGCGCTGGAAATTGGCAATGGTGTAGATGGTCTGCAGCGGGTCTTCCAGCGTGGTGATGGACATCACCAATTCTTTTGGAATTGACGGGCTCATCTCGGCGATCTGCTCGAACTGGTCGCGGGCATTGCGCGCCAGGGCGTCAATTTCGAGGCCGGTCTCGACATGCTCCGGCGCCAATTCGATCTTCGCCTTGAGATACGGTTCCTGCTGGATGAACTCGCCCAGCCGGAAGCGCACCAATCCCTGCACCAGCAATCGGAGGGTGTTATCGGGAGCGCGGAACAACCGGTGGACGACCGCGATCGTGCCAATTGTGTACAGGTCGCTCGGACCGGGATTCTCCAGCTCGGGGTTGCGCGCTGCCACCAGACCGATGATCCTGTCCCCGGAAGAGACATCGTCCACGAGCTTGATCGAGCGCGGCTGGCCGATGGTCAACGGCACAGCCGTCTGCGGGTAGACGACCACGCCGCGCAGGGGCAGGATCGGCAGCACGTCCGGGTACTTCACCACCTCCTCGGAGATCGGCTCTTGCTCCGGCTGTTTTTCCGGCTCTTCTTTCTTTTGCAGGCGCGTCAGAATGGAAGGCAGGAACATTTCCTCTATCGAAGTGTCCGCAGTCCCTACCCATTCAAGGAATTCTGTCAAATTCGCGTACCAGCGTGAGGCAGACATGATCGGCAAATGGTCAACTTACGATACTGATTTCGGCAGATTTGATCTTGGGTAAAACGACGGTCAGGAAGCCATCTTCGTACTCCGCCTCGGCTCGCTCCACGTCCACACAGGATGGCAGCTCGACCGCCGTGCTGAACTCTCCAAAGCGGATCTCCATCTGGTGATAGGCGCGCCGTTCGGGCGAATCGGCGCGTACGCCGCTGATGACCAGGTAATTCTTCTCGATGTTTATCGAAAAATCAGACTGTCGCATCCCGGCCACCTCGACCCGCACTACAAAGCTCGTTTCCGTTTCGTAACCATCCGTCGGCGGGCTCCAGGAATAAGACTTGACGTTTACCTGCCAGCCAATGGCCTGAAGCGTGACGTAAGGCTTCTCGGCAGCGGCTTGTGATTTCCAGATCAGGGTTGCCATCTTACTACTCCTTACTCAACCAGCGCAGCCTGTGAAGCAGCCAGCACCCTGGCGTAATTCGGTTCTTCGCCCAGGGCAGGCATGTACGCAGGATAGGTAATTACGCCAGCCCGGTTGACCACGAAGACCGCCCGGCGCAAGATGCGCGCTTCTTTGATGAGCACGCCGTATTGCATTCCAAACCCACCGGTCATGTGGTCAGAGAGTACCGTCACCTGGTCCACGCCGGCCGCGCCGCACCAACGTTTTTGAGCAAACGGCAGGTCCATGCTGATGACTAAAATGACAATATCTTTGCTCAAGGCGGCCGCTTCCTGGTTGAAGTGGCGCGTTTCGCGGTCGCACACTTCAGTATCTAGCGAGGGAACAGCCGCGATAATGCGAACCTTCCCTTTGGTATCAGCCAGACCCTTGAACGGCGCCCAGTCGAGGCCTTGGACAGTAAATTCCGGAGCGGGCTGACCAGGCTCCAGGTCCGGCCCGACGACGGTAACTTCATTGCCTATAAATTTTATGATCCCGAAACGCTCGACAGTCATCGAAGCAATCCTCCTGAATGAGCGCCCCTGGCGGGACTCGAACCCACAACCAATAGCTTAGAAGGCTACTGCTCTGTCCATTGAGCTACAGGGGCGTGAGCAAATTATACTGCGAACGGGCGCAGACCTTTATACACGCGCGAGCCTGCGAGAGTCCGCAAGATCATCTCCGCAGGGCGGTTGAGGCGTGTGCCAAGCTCCTGCACTGACATAGGCGGATTGCCATTGGCCAACAGCAAACGAAAGACGGAGTCCACCATCGTGGTATTTTCTAGAAAGCCCTCCTGCCGAGCGCAATGGCTGATCAGGGCGTGCTGCAACCCGTCCATCTGCTGCACCTCAGCCGTTTCCGGGTCAATCCAATCCATAATTTGATTCTCGGGCAGTGCGGCAAAAGCTGCCTGGTGCTCCAAACACAAAAGGCTGCGCAAATCGACGCGCCAGTTGCGGTCATTCTCCTGCCACCATTTGAAATCAATGTGGAAAGGCGTTTGCAGGGTGGGCTTGACCAGGCTGTATTTCTTGAATTCGTTCATCCTTACGCTCCACTATGGTAGCCTATTGGCTACCATTATCCCGGCTCTTCGAGGCGAAAGTGCATATCGCCGACGTGGACGAAGGCTGGTTGCGTCGCCAGGGTCGCCAGCAGCGGGCCTGGCGGGCACCGCCGGACGATGTTCAGCGCCGAGTACAATTCCTGAGCATGTACGTGGCCCTGTAAATTCAATTTGGATAAATCCAGCATGATATTCCTGACCAGCAATTCGAACGGCGCCCGCTCCTTGGCTGCTAGCGTCCAGGCCTGGTCAACGCTGTCCACGTCGGGAACGGCAATGATCATCCTCTCATTGTAATCAGCCGCGATGTTCTGTTTGAGCGTCGCAAACACAATGCCACCATCCCGACCGACCAGAACGGTGCGCACCCACTCTTTTGTCGGGCGGCGGGTTTTTGCCTGGACGATGACCTGGCCAGGATTATTCCCTTTTCGCACAATCACCAGGCTGCCTGGGATCAAATTGTATTTCCGATACCACTCACTCAATCCAGAAACGTAACGGTTCTTCCGAACGACCCAGGCCGGCATTGCCTCTTTCGTCTGACCATCCACCAGGGTGAAACGGACACGAGGCGATTCGTATGCGGTTGGGAAAAGTTTGCGCACGCGCGCTGAGACCGGCAGCGTGCCCGCCCGCCAATGGGGGTATGTCAGGCTGACGATCACCTCGTCCACAGGCTCAGACGGGATATCCGCATCACTCAACTCGTCGCTTAGCTCCGCCTCCAGAGCCACCATTTCATCCGTCAGCACAGAGCAATCATAATCGATGGGCGTATAGCGCAACTGCACCGGCGCCTCGCGGACATCTTCCGGTTCCAGCCGCCGGAGATACCACAACACCTCGCCGGCTGGTCCGACCTCATCGAAGCGTTTATCTTCCTGGAGTGAATAATTCATAGAAAACTCGATCAGGTTTGGGTTTACAGTATCGGGCAATTCGATCTGCTCCAGCAAGGCATGCGTCGACAAAGGCTTGCCGTTAGCCTCATCCAGAACTGCCTCGGCCAGGTTGAGATGGCCGATGTTCACATCCTCTAACAGCGCACGCGGGAACCAACGCCCGGCAATTTGCACCAGGCCTTCATCGTTGTGCAGCGCGGCGGTCAACTTTTTCTCGAGTTCCAGGCCGTAGACGGCCAAAATACTCTCTTGGCTGAACAAATCATCATCGCGCGGGTTGTCGAGCGGCTGATTGAGCTTGTGGCTGTTCAGGCTGCCGGCAAAGCTGCGCCTGCCTCTGCCCTCGAACTCGACCTCGATCACCTCGAATTCGCCGGCCTCCGGGTTCACACCGGGACGCACAGTGATCACCTTCCCCTTCTGCCAATCCAGGGTAGGGAAAACCAGCTTATCGCCGGCTTTATATCGCTCTTTGGGTAGATACACTTTCCCTTCCCCCCGCTTCTTCTTGAGCAAGGAGGTGCGCTCGGCGAAAATACGCGCCTCGACGAGAACTGGCAGCAACTCTTTTTCGGTGAGCGGTAACTCGTTCTCGAATAGATAGTTATTGATGAATTCAAGGTCGTGCTTGGTGATGATTACGGATTTCCAGTAATCCGGTTGTAAGGAAGGAGGAAAACTAGCCATAGACTGCCTTGGTTATATGATTGCGTGTGCAATATTCATCCCGACCATAACGACCCGGGCGTGGTAATTATACCCTACCTTGACAGGGCATCCTCATTGACTTAAGATGGTAACTCATCGAAGGAGAAGTCGGAAGATGCGCATCGGCATGATGACGGATGTGTACAAACCACACATCAGCGGCATTACAAACTACATCGCCTTGAACAAACGCCACCTTGAACAAGCCGGACATGAGGTATTCGTGTTCGCGTTTGGGGACTTGGAGTACGAGGATGATGAGCCGAACATCGTCCGCTCGCCGGGATTCCCGCTGGTGGATACAGGCTACTACCTCTCCTTCCGCTACAGCCGTCAGGCAAAACGTTTACTCCAGGCAATGGATGTGGTGCACGTTCATCATCCCTTTTTGAGCGGATATCTGGCCTTGCGCTATTGTCGCCCGCTGCACATTCCTATCGTCTTCACCAACCATACCCGCTACGATCTTTACGCCCAAGCCTACTTACCTCTCTTGTCAGAGGGGATCAGCGAGGCGTTATTAGAAACCTATATGCCTTCCTTTTGTGATGGAGTGGATCTAGTGATTTCACCCTCGCCTGGCATGGCAGATGTTTTACGGCAACTGAAAGTAACAAGCCACATTGAAGTCGTGCCCAACGGCGTAGAACTTCAACGTTTCCACCAGGCCAGCGAGCCAGCTCAACGTACAAAGATCGGCTTCAAACCGGAGGAAATTTTATTTATCTACACAGGACGGCTGGGGCCGGAAAAGAACCTTGGCTTTCTGATAAAAGCTTTCACAGGTGTGGCCGAGGCAATCGAAAACGCCCATTTGATCCTCATCGGCAGCGGCCCGGAGGAGGAGGCGCTCAAGCGCCAGTCTGCCGAGACCGGCGTATCGAGCAGGATACACTTCGTTGGCTTATTAGATTATGATCACTTGCCATCATACCTGGCGATGTGCGATGCCTTCGTCACTGCCTCAGTGACCGAGGTACATCCGCTGTCCGTGATCGAAGCGATGGCAACTGGCCTTCCCGTGCTGGGCATCCAGTCTGTCGGCGTGGGGGATACGGTCGAGGACGGTATCACCGGTTTTCTTTCCAGCGAGAACCAGGCGGCCTTTGCAGCCAAGATGACCCGCCTGTGCATGGATCACGGTTTGCGAAGCAAAATGGGAGAAGCTGCGAGGAAAGCCTCCAGGCAATACGCAATCGAACGAACCTCGCAGATCATGCTCGAACATTACAACCGTTTGGTTTTCCAAGCCGCGCCACGCAAGCGTGGATTGTTCGCCTACCTGCGAAGCCTGGTGGAGAAGTTCCGAGGATGAGCAACCGACGGCAAAGGATTGGCCGCTGGGGCGAACAAATTGCTGAAGAATACCTTACCAAAAAGGGTTACAGAATGCTGGCGACGAACGTCCGCACCCCATACGGCGAAATTGATCTACTCTGCCAGCGAGAAGGCCAGATCGTGTTTGTAGAGGTCAAGACGCGCACCTCTAAAGCGTTCGGTTACCCTGAAGATTCGGTCACACCGCGCAAGCAAGCCCACATGCTGTCCGCGGCGGAGCATTACCTCCAGGAACACGAAATTGACAGCGATTGGCAATTCGATGTAATTGCCGTCGAAGGCTCGCCCGGCGGCAGGCCACCGCGCATCACTCACTTCGAAAATGTCCTCTCATGACAACAAAGACCCTAAAGGTTTCTCAAAACCTTTAGGGTCTAAGCCCCCTTTGATTGTGATCGTCGGCCCGACCGCGGTCGGCAAGACCGAGATCAGCCTGCAACTCGCCGAGCAATTGGGAGGCGAGATCGTCTCGGCAGACTCGCGGCTGTTTTATCGCGGCATGGACATCGGCACCGCCAAGCCTACATTGGCTGAACGAGCACGCGTGCCCCACCATCTTATTGACGTAGCCGAGCCGGACGAGACCTGGAGCCTGGCTGTTTTCCAGAAGGTCGCGCGCCAGGTGATTGCAGACATCCACCGGCGTGGACGGCTGCCGTTCTTGGTTGGGGGGACGGGACAATACGTCCGGGCGGTGACGCTCGAGTGGATGCCGCCGGCCCAGGCTCCGCACCCGCGCCTGCGTGCCGCGCTGGAGGCCTTAGCTCAAGCCCGGGGCCGTGATTGGCTGCATGTCAGATTGTCAACACTCGATCCCGTCGCGGCCGAAAGGATAGATCCGCGCAACTCCCGCCGGACGATCCGCGCCTTGGAGGTCATCCTTGTCACCGGTAAGCGCTTCTCAGTTCAGCGCGGCCTCGGCATATCGCCTTACCGCCTGCTGACCATTGGACTGATCCGCCCCCGCCCCGGACTTTACGCTCGGCTGGATGCCCGCATCCAGGCCATGTTCGCTAATGGCCTGCTGGACGAAGTACAAAAGCTGCTCGAAGGTGGCTACTCGCCAGACCTGCCTAGCCTATCGGCGATTGGATACCGCCAGTGCGTGGCTGTCTTGCAGGGGAAGATGAGCCGCGAGCAAGCTATTATCGAAATCAAACGGGCGACGCGCGTCTTCGTCCGGAGGCAGGCGAACTGGTTCAAGCCAGACGACCCGGAAATTCACTGGTTCAACCTCGGCGAAGTGACCGTTGCCAGGCTCGCGGCATTCATCCGCGCCACTCTTCCACGAACCCTCGAAAAAGGGGGTGAAAACAACACCATTTCGAATAATTAGTTACGAAAACCAGTTGACTTTTGACTCCTTTGCCTCTATACTATTTACATGCTGTAAACATCCTATTCTATCTGCCGAGGAGGAGAACTATGAAAGATTATCCATGGTATAAGAAATATGATAAGGGGGTTCCACACACAATCGAATACCCTGCTGTTCCACTTTTCTATTTCCTCGAGGAAAATGCCCGCAAGTTTCCAGACAAGCCATGCACAATCTTCAAGGGGGCGATCGTCACTTTCCGGGAGATGAACGAGATTACCGACCGGGTTGCAGGTGCTCTTGCCAAGATGGGAATCAAGAAAGGCGACCGCGTCGGTCTATTCATGCCGAACACACCCCAGTTCGTGATGAGCTATTTCGGTATCCTGAAAGCCGGCGGCGTTGTCGTTGCCACCAACCCCTTGTATACGCCACCGGAGATCGAACACCAAGTTAACGACGCTGGCATCGAAGTGATGTTCGTGATGAGCAATTTCTACAAGATAATCAAGACCGCCCAACCTAAGACCAAAATCAAAACGCTCATTGTATCCAATATCAAGGAAACCCTGCCACCGGCCCTGCGCGTGCTCTTTACGCTGGTAAAAGAAAAGAAAGGCGGCTTCCGGGTCTCGTTGGAACCAGGTGATATCTGGTTCCAGGATCTGCTGGCCAAGTATAAGCCCGAAGACCGTCCCGCGATCAAAGTCGGTCCAGACGACACCGCCCTTTTCCAATACAGTGGTGGAACGACAGGCGTATCCAAAGGTGCGATCGCCTTACACCGCAACCTGATCGCCAATGGCCTCCAAATGCAATCCTGGATGACCAATCTGGACCCAGGAAACGAGATTGTTCTAATGGCTATCCCGCTCTTCCACGTGTATGGCATGGTAGCCGGGATGCTCTTTGCCATGCTCACCGGGTCAAGCATGGTGATGGTGCCCAATCCGCGCGACCTGCACGACGTTCTGGGAAACATCCAAAAATACCATCCAACCATCTTCCCGGGTGTTCCCACCTTGTACAATGCGCTCAATAACCATCCCGACGTCAAGTCGGGCAAGTATAGTCTCAGTTCCGTCAAGGCCTGTATCTCCGGTTCGGCACCTTTGATGCGCGAAACGAAGGAAAAATTCGAGGCCCTGAGCGGCGGAAAGTTGGTCGAGGGCTACGGCCTCTCGGAAGCTCCGACCGCCACGCACTGCAATCCACTAATGGGAGAGAACCGCACCGGCTCGATCGGCCTGCCGCTCCCGGATGTGATCGCCAAAATCGTCAGCCTGGAGGATGGGAAAACCGAAATGCCGGTCGGCGAGATCGGCGAAATAATCATCCAAGGCCCGCAGGTGATGAAAGGCTATCACAACATGCCCACTGAGACCGCCAACACGCTGCGCGATGGCCAGCTCTACACTGGCGACATTGCCCGCATGGACGAGGATGGTTTCTTCTACATCGTTGACCGCAAGAAGGAACTCATCAAGCCCGGCGGTTATCAGGTTTGGCCGCGCGAGGTCGAGGAAGCCATCAGCGCCAATCCGAAAGTATTGGAAGTCGGCGTGGCGGGCATTCCGGATCCGTACCGCGGCGAGACCGTCAAAGCCTGGGTAGTTGTTAAACCGGGCGAGACGCTCACCGATGACGAGATCAAGGCCTGGTGCAAGGAACGCCTGGCCGCCTTCAAAATCCCCACCCACATCGAATTCCGCAACGAGCTTCCCAAGACGACTGTCGGCAAAATCCTGCGACGCGAGTTGGTTAGGCAGCATAAAGAAGCGAGTGGGGGATAAGCGCAGTAAAACGTAAGGAGTAAAACGTAAAAAACCTCTCGTGATTGTCCGGGAGGTTTTTTTACGCATTTACGCTTTACGTCTTTACGTACTTACGCCCGCTGCGGCGTGCCGCTCTTCTTCGGGATCGGCGGCGGGAAGATTTTCTCGAATTCTTCACGCGTAAGGGTCTCCACTTCGAGTAGGCGATTGGCGACCGAATCTAATTCCGTGCGATATTTCTTCAAAAGCTTTTGCGCTTGCGCGAATGCCTCATCAAGAAGTTTTCGTACTTCTTTATCTATTTGCTGCGCAACCGCTTCAGAATAATCGCGCTGTTCCGAAATCTCGCGGCCGAGGAAGATCAATTCCTCTTTCTGGCCGTAAGTCATCTGGCCCAGCTCGCCGCTCATTCCCCAGCGAGTGACCATATTGCGTGCGATCTTCGTCGCCTGCTCGAGGTCGGTCGAAGCGCCGGAGGTGATGTCGTCAAATATGAGCGCTTCAGCTGCCCGGCCGCCGAGTAGACCGGCCAGTTGTGCAATCAGTTTTTTACGCGAGGTCAGCACACGATCGTCTTCCGGGCGGTACCAGGTGATGCCCTCTGCCTGTCCGCGGCTAACGATGGTGATCTTCTGGACCGGGTCGGCCTCCGGGATGGCGTTGATCACCACAGCATGGCCCGCCTCGTGGTAGGCGATGATGTGTTTCTCTTCGGCGCTGATTAGCCGGCTCTTGCGTTCCGGCCCCATGACCACGCGCTCGATGGCTTCTTCCAGTTCAGGCTGGCCGATTGATTTCTTGTTACGCCGCGCCGCCAGGATAGCCGCCTCGTTGACAGTGTTCTCCAGGTCAGCACCCACGAATCCGGGCGTACCGCGTGCAATCGTTCCCAGGTCAACTTCCGGGTCCAGCGGCTTGCCCTTGACGTGAACCCGTAAGATCGCTTCTCGACCGCGCATATCCGGCCGGTCGAGCACAACGCGGCGGTCGAAACGCCCAGGGCGCAGCAGCGCCGGGTCGAGAATATCTGGGCGGTTGGTGGCCGCCATGATGATGACGTTGGTGTCCGTGTCGAAGCCGTCCATCTCGACCAGCATCTGGTTCAGGGTCTGCTCCCGCTCGTCGTGCGAACCGCCCAGGCCCGCGCCGCGCTGGCGGCCGACCGCATCAATCTCATCCACGAAAACGATGCACGGCGAGTGACGCTTGGCCTGCTCAAACATGTCGCGCACGCGGCTGGCGCCAACGCCGACAAACATCTCCACGAATTCCGAGCCGGAGATCGAAAAGAACGGGACGCCGGCCTCGCCAGAGACAGCCTTCGCCAAGAGGGTTTTGCCAGTTCCGGGCGGACCGACCAGGAGAACGCCCTTCGGGATACGGGCGCCGAGTTGAATGAACTTTTGCGGCTCGCGCAAGAACTCTACCACCTCTTTCAATTCTTCCTTCGATTCCTCGATCCCGGCTACATCCTCGAACGTGACGGTCGGGTGATCACTGTTGAACATGCGTGCCCGCGATTTACCGAAGGAGATGGCGGCATTGTTGCTGCCTTGCGCCTGACGGAAAATAAACCAAAAAAGCCCAGCCAGCAGCAGAAAAGGTAAAACGTACCCTGCAATGGTCATGATACCGACCCAGGGGCTGGGAGCCTTCACTTCTATCTGGATTTTATCGGGAGCAAGCTGCGCGGTTGTAACCCCAAGATCAATCAATTGCGACACGAGGGTCGTCTCAGCTTCCTTTTGGGCAGTCTGTTCGATCGTCCCATTAGAGCTAGGAGAAATGACCTGCAACTGGTTATCACTCTGAATAACGATGCGCGAAACCTTGCCCTGTTGAATCAAAGCTGCCAACTGATTGATGGTCAACGGCTCTTGTGCTCCCGGTTGTTGCCTTATATTGAAATAAACCATCGCCACAATAGCAATGAACAGCAGGAGATAGATAATATATGACTGATTGCGCGAATTCACACATACCTCCGGTTAAACTGGTTTGATTATACCAACCTATACACTTCTAAGCCAGACCAGGCGAATATATTATACAAAGTTCTTATAAATTATCGCACTTCCGCACACCCCCACAATTCCCCCTCACCAAAGCAAATCCAAGATAACCATTAAATTTTCTTCGCGCAACCGTGCTATAATATTCCCACCAGAGATGAGGCTTTATGCCCGGTCATCATGATCACCCTGGAAAAAAGATCCTATACAAGTGCAGGTTGACGCTATGGCAGAAACTACCAAGAAACGTGTCTTATGCATCGAGGATGAAGCAGAAATGATTGACCTGATCCGTCTCATCCTGGGCCGCTCTGGTTTCGATGTCAAAGGCGCCGCAGGCGGCCGCGAAGGGCTGGAATTGGTGCGCAAAGAAAAACCGGATCTCGTCCTGCTCGATCTCATGATGCCCGATATGGACGGCTGGGAAGTTTATCAGCAGATGAAAGCCGACGAAGCCACCCGCGATATTCCGGTCATCGTCGTGACAGCCAAGGCGCAGAACATTGATAAAGTTCTTGGTTTACACATCGCCAAGGTGGATGACTACATCGCCAAACCCTTCAGCCCACAGGAATTGCTGGCCAGCATAGACACCGTTCTCGGCAAGAAAAATGCCTGATCACAAAAAAACTGAACGGGGCGAACAAAACGCCCCGTTTCTCATTTGCAACGAACCATGCCCCGCCAGATCCAAATACAAAATCAAAGCCGCGCCCTCAAACAACCCCTATCGGTTGGCTATTGTGAAAGTTTCTTCTGCCGCTTGCGCGGACTGACCTTTCGCCGTCGCCTCGAGCCATACGAGGGCCTGATTCTCGTCCAGGGACAGGAGAGCCGCCTGGACGCAGCTATCCACATGTTAACCGTCTTTATGGATCTGGCAGTCGTCTGGATCAACGCAGACCGCACCGTGGTTGACGCCGTCCATGCCAAAGCCTGGCATCTGGCCTACATCCCAAAGCGCCCTGCAAAATACGTACTAGAAATCCACCCCAATCGGATTACGGACTTCGAGATCGGAGACAAGGTGACTTTCATCAATGGTTAAACGCCTCTTCATCATTACCCTGAGTTTGGTGCTGGCGTTCTCGGCAACATCTGCCTCTGCGCAGACACCCACGCCCACCTCGCCTTCGACCGGTCCAGTCTACATCGTCCAGGAAGGCGACACACTTTGGGAAATCGCCATACTCTTCGATACAGGCGTGGCGGATATTATGGCTGCCAACAATATGCCCGATACCAACATCTACGTTGGCAACCGCCTGGTCATACCCGGCCTGGAAGGAATGAACGGCATACTGATCACCAAGATCGTCCCGTTTGGAGAGACGCTGCGCAGCTTGAGCCGGCAATACCGGATTGACGAAATGGTATTGAGAAAACTGAACCACATCGTCAGCCCAACCGAAGTGTATGCCGGATATAAGCTGATTATTTTACAGCAAGAGGGCCAACCGGGCTGGCCTGCCCGCTCGAACCTGGAACCAGGCGAGACATTGCTCGAACTGGCTGTCCGCCAGGATACCGATCCGTGGACCCTGACGGAGATCAACCAACTCTCCGGAACTTGGGCCAGCTTGCCCGGCGATGTGCTTTATCTTCCTTCCGGCAACTCAGAAGCCAAAATGACCGGCCTGCCAGCCGTCTTTTCCACGGTTGATGTAACCCCCCTTCCCTCCATCCAGGGCACGACCGTCAAGATTCATGTCGCCGTCACGGAGCCAGTGAGTCTGGGGGGAATGTTGATCGACCACCCCTTGCACTTCTTCCAAATGGAGGAGGGTTCCTGGGTGGCGTTGCAAGGCGTTCACGCGCTAACCGAGCCAGGCATCTACCCGCTGCGATTGGAAGCAACCCTGCCGGATGGCTCCGTTCAATCTTTCGAGCAAATGGTGCTGATAAAGTCCGGCTACTATCCAAATGACCCAATCCTGGTCGTAAATCTCGAGATGATAGACCCGGCAATTACTGAGCCTGAAGATGCCCAGATCCGCGATCTGGTATCCCAGGCAACGCCCGAGCGCTATTGGGAGGGGGTTTTTAAAAGTCCTGGCTATTTTCCAGATTGTTATAACTCTCTCTATGGAAACCGTCGCCTCTACGAAACGGAAGATGGCACGCTGAGTATCTCAGGTTTCCACTCAGGGGTTGACCTGTGCGGCGGCGCAGGGCTGCCCATCTTCGCCCCAGCGCCGGGGGTGATCGTTTTTGCTGGCCCGCTGGATGTCCGCGGAAACGCGACGATCATTGACCACGGCTGGGGCGTCTATAGTGGATTCTGGCATCAGTCCGAGATCCTGGTCCAGGTCAGCCAAAAGGTAGAAACGGGAGATATCATCGGCAGGGTCGGCGGCACGGGGCGTGTCACCGGTCCGCATCTTCACTGGGAAATTTGGGTTAATGGTGTACAAGTCAACCCGCTCGAATGGCTCCAAGAGTCATTTCCCTGATAACTGTTGCGTTGTTGGAACTTTTATGCCAAATTAACCGTAGTTCTATCCCGGAGGGATGAACATGAGTGAATTCGTCAATTTCCTGAAGCAGGCCAATATCTTCTATCATTTCACCCCCACCCAACTGCAGATGGTCGCCAAGCTGTGCCAGGAGTACACTTATGGAAAGGGTGAAACCATTCTAGAGGAAAGCAGCAACAGCAAGGATTTATATATTATCATACAGGGAGAAGTGGATGTACTGGTCAACCCCGCGCTGGTGGGCGGCCCGGAGTCCGCGGAAGGCGAAGCGATCATCGCCACTTTGTATCGCGGCCAATCGTTCGGTGAGGTGGCGCTGGTGGATGAGGGCGTTCGATCTGCAACCTGCCGGGCAACCCAAGAGAGCACCCGCTTACTGGTCATCCCCCGCGAAAAATTGATCGCGCTGTTCGAAATCTATCCCTCACTTGGTTATCGCTTGATGTATAACCTGGCGGCTGACCTGGCTATGAAAATCCGCAATACTGACCTGCGCATCCGTAAATCGCTTTTGTACAGCCGACCAGATAAATAATTCCAACGATTTCCTACTTGACCTGCATCGTAATTTGCTGTAGGATAGTATGTATGCTTGCTGCAAGTTATCTCAATTCACAAAAGGAGGTGAGGCTTAGGCATTACATGACTAGCTAAGTACCAATTTGTCAGGATATTCGATAAACAATTATCCAACCAATGAGGAGGAAGAAGTATGTTCAAGCGTATGTTCGTAGCGTTTTCTTTGCTGATCGTCGCCAGCATGGTGCTGACGGCCTGCGGCCCGAAGGTCATACCATTTGCATGCACCGATGCCATCGGC
>JALHUM010000296.1 GCA_022865905.1 Anaerolineales bacterium
CTGCGCCAGAACGATCACAATCGAGGGGGCAGAGGTGATGGCGCAGCGGGTCAGCTACGCGGGTGAGCTGGGCTGGGAATTGTACGCCCCGCCCCAGCGCGCAACCCAGGTTTGGGATATGCTCATGGCGGCCGGACAGGAATACGGCATCGAAGTGGGCGGTTACAAAGTCCTCGACTCGCTCCGGCTGGAAAAGGGCTACCGCTACTTCACTGCGGATGTCACCCCGCTGGAGAATCCCTATGAAGCAGGTTTGGGCTTTTGTGTGCGTCTGGAAAAGGGAGACTTCATTGGCCGTGAAGCCCTCGTAGCGGCCAAAGCGAAAGACCCGCAGCGTAAATTGTGCACGCTGGTGTTGGATGGGGAGGATTACGTGACCCTCTATGGAGGTGAAGCGGTGTATGCTGATGGACGCGTCCTCTCACGCGTGCGCAGCGGCGGCTATGGCTATACCCTCAAGCGCAACATCGCCTATGCTCATTTGCCATCGGAGTTGTCCAGAGTGGGCACCCGACTCGAGGTCGAGATATTCGACCAGCGTCTGGGTGCGGAGGTGACGCCGACTGTACTGTTCGATCCGAAGAACGAACGTCTGCGAGCCTGATGGATAGGAATCCAATCGTGACTCATACCCCTGAGGTTGTCGGTTTTGGCATGTTGACACCGGTCGCCATCCTGGTGGTGGATGCGCTGCCCGAACACAACACCGGCGCGCTCATCAACGCGGTCACTGAGTTCGTCTTCGACGATGCGGCCATCGTCGCCTGCCTACTGCGGCAATGGGGAGTGCAAAGCGGTCTGATTGGAACTGCTTTGGGAGATGACCCGCGCGGGCGGCAGGTCGCCCGTCAACTCGAGGAATGGGGTGTTCTTGGTGATGTACGCCTCTCTAAGGATCTCACGACCCCCTTCGAGGTAGATATCTCCGACCTGACCGGCGCGCGCACTTATTTTTGGCAGCGCACGCCGGAGGTGCTGAATACGCTCGACACAGCTGACCTCTCCCTGTTGGCGGGCGCACGCCTCTTGTACGTGGATTGGTATGACGGCGATCACATCCTGCGGGCAATGGATGAGGCTATCCGCTTGGGTATACCAGTGTTTCTTAATCTAGAGCATGGGCACGCGGATGCGGACATCTTGCCAAGATATGCCGGGAGGGTTGCCATCTGCCAGGCGGTGACCGATGCCGCGCAGCGGGATTGCGAAGATCCGCTGGCTGTGGCCTGCAAGCTGCTTGAAGCCGGCGTGGAGACGGCGCTGATCACCCTAGCAGCCGATGGCTGCCTGGCGGTGCGCCGCGACCAGGCTGTTCGAGCCTTTGCCCCGACCGTCAAAGCAGTGGATGGATGCGGCGCGGGCGCAACGTTCTCTACAGGTTTTATCTATGCTTATTTGAAGGGGTGGGATCTGGAGAAATCGGTACGTTTCGCCACCGCGGCTGCCTCTCTCAAGGTCACCCGGCCAGGCCTTCAGATGTTCCCGATCCCAGAAATCATGGCTCTGGCAGCGCAAATTAAAGTCGAACACAGTGACGGTAGTAACGGCTTCAGCCGTCCGAAAAGCGACTAAAGTCGTGACTACATCTTAGGATGTGATCCATTGATAACATTTGCCTCCCTGCTTACACCGGAACAAGTCGAACGCGTCCACGAAGCCTCGCTCGAAATCCTCGAGAATGTCGGCCTGTTGGTGCGGAATGAAAAAGCGCGCGACCTCTTTGCCCGGTACGGCTGCCGGGTGGATGGAGAGACTCAGATCGTCAAATTCCCACGCGCCGTCGTTGAGCAGTTTCGGACCCTGATGCCGGCTTCCTTCACCTTCCGCGGTCGCGACCCTCAATACGACCGCACGATCCCGCAGGATGGGCCGGTCGTCGTAACGGGTAGCTCCGCGCCTAATATCATTGACCCGGTGACGGGTTGTGAGCGGCGCTCACGCTCGGATGACATCGCCCGCATCGCCCATCTCATCAACGAGCTTCCTGGATACGATGTCTTCTCCGTCTCGACCCTGGCAGAGGATGCCCCGCCCGGACACTTTACGCTGGCGCGTCTCTACCCGGCGTTGATGAATTGCTTGAAGCCGGTGCGCAGCACTGCCTCAGATGTCTCCGATGCAGAGGAAGTTCTGCGTTTGGGCAGCTTGATCGCCGGCAGTGACGCCGCTTACCGGGAACATCCCTTCATTACGCACCACTTTTGCCCGGTCGTCTCGCCGCTGACGATGGACTACGCTTCGACCGAGCTGTTGATCTTCTTTGTCGAGAGAGGCTGGCCAGTCTATCCCAGCATCGTGCCGAACGCCGGCCTGACATCTCCGATGACCCTGGCTGGGACACTGGCGCAGGGCAACGCCGAATTCCTGGCGGCTGCCGTGCTGATGCAAATGGTGCAGGCGGGCACGCCGCTGATCTATTCCACCCTGCCGACGGTCGCTGATATGCGTAGCGGGGCTTATGCTTCCGGCGGTATCGAGTGTGGGATGCTGCACATGGCTTTTGCGCAAATGGCGCGCTACTACAACGTTCCCTGCGGGGGTTACATCGGGCTGACGAACGCTAAAATCAACGACGCGCAATCAGGTTTCGAGACGGGCATGTCCACCCTGGCGGGGCTGCTGGCTGGCGTGGATATGTTGAACCTGGGCGGCCTGCTGGATGCCTTGAAGGTGTTTGATTTTGCCAAGGCGGTGATTGACGATGAAATCGCTCAAATGCTGAAACGCGTCAAGCGCGGCTTCGAATTCAGCGAGGAAAACCTGGCCCTGGATGTGATTGCAGAGATCGGCCCGGGCGGAGCGTTCATGGTCCACCGTCATACCGTCAAGCGCATGAAGACCACCGCGCTGCTCCCCAAGCTCGCAGACCGGGATTCGCGCGACGGCTGGGAAAAGAAGGGCGCGCTCGACACCCATGCACGCGCCATGACGCGCGTGCGCGAGATCCTGGCGCGGGATAACCCGGCTGTTTTTGCTCCCGAAGTTGATGCCCGTATCAGGTCAGCGTTCGAGGGTCTGGTACTCGGAAATCTGGAGTTGCCAGAAGGCTGGTAAAATACTATCCATATCACGAGGTTGCCGATGGAGCAGCAGTGCAACTGCCACCCGAACAGAGAAAAGGTTCACGAATGAAAATATACTTTGCCACCGATGTGCATGGTTCCGAGATTTGCTGGAAGAAATTCATTGGCGCCTATAAGTTTTATGAGGTGGATACCCTCATCCTGGGAGGGGATATGACCGGTAAGGCAATTATCCCCATCATTGCTCAGGGAAATAATAAATACAAAGTCACGCTGCTGGACCAGGAGACCATCCTTGAGTCAAAGGAAGATGTCAACAAAATGGTCGCCACGATCCAAAACCGGGGTTATTACCCGTATGTCACCGATCCCGACGAGGTGATGGAAATCTCAACTACGCCCGGGCGCTCCGATGAGGTGTTCTTGAAAGAGGCGTTGAAGACGATGCAGCGTTGGATGGCCTATGCCGATGCCAGGTTGGAAGGCACCGCCATGCGCTGCTATGTTTGCCCGGGCAACGACGATATGTTCGAGATCGACGACATCATCAAGCAATCGAAACATGTTGAGCTGGTGGAAGGGAAGGTAATCCAGTTGGACGAGTATCACGAGATGATCAACGCTGGCTGGTCGACGCCGACCCCCTGGAAAACCCCCCGCGAGGAATCTGAAGACCAGCTGCGCCAGCGCATCCAAGTGATGATCGACCAATTGAAGGATGTCCGGAACTCGGTCTTCAACTTGCATGACCCGCCTTACGGCAGCGGCCTGGATGATGCACCAGAACTGACCAAGGACATGCGCCCTGCATACGCCGGCCGGTCGCTGGTCTCAGTGGGTAGCCATGCCGTTCTGGAATTGATCGAGAAGTATGAACCCCTGCTCGGCTTGTTCGGACATATTCATGAAGGCAAG
>JALHUM010000297.1 GCA_022865905.1 Anaerolineales bacterium
CACCCCCGGTTACCTAGTTTATTGAGAGATGTGATTATACTATTATAGCAGAGGGCGGGTAGTGTAATGCGTCATAACCGAGGATTTACTTATTTCCTTGTATTTTCCCATCCAGCAGACCTCCGAGGCTTTGAACCTCGGAGGTCTGCTGGTATGTATATGAGCGCGTGTTTTGAAGTAGTTGTAGTAACCGTTGCGGCTTTACGTGCTCACCAGCGCCTCGAAGCGCGGGTCGTCGCGGATGAACTCGAAGTCCGGGTCGCGGCGCACCCAATCGGGCGTGGTTTGCTTTTTCTCCAGAGATTCCTTGAGCAATGTCAAAGCCTGGTCGGTATCCCCGCAGATCGCCGCGAAGCAGGCCCGGTTGTATTCCGTTTCATCCTTCATGGTCGGCAGGGCAATCTTGATGTGCTTTTTGGCCTCGTTTTCGTTGCCCAACCTGCGGTAGTATCCAGCCAACGTACAGTGGGCGAGGTTGTAATCCGGGTTCAATTCGACGACTTTTTGAAAGGCGCGGATCGCCTCATCATAGCATTTTAGAGCTGCGTAGACGAGGCCCAAGTGGTAGTGAAATACTTCTCGGTTCGGGTCGAGAGCAACGGCCTGTTCGAATGCCGCGACGGCCTCATCGTAGCGTCCGGAGGTTCTGAAGAGATTGCCCAGCGTGTGCCATGCGCGCGCGTTTTTGGGATTGAGTTCAGTCACTCTTTGGTATGTGGCGATGGCCTCGTCGTTGGCATGTTTGGCTATTAGAGCCGCGTTTTGACCAGGCGCAACAGGACTTTGACCCGGAACGGCGATCCCTGCCTCGTTATTGACAACTTCCTCAACAGGCCTCACATCCTGATCGATTGTCTGTGGAGCGTTCCCGACCGAAGGCTGGGCTGGAAAAACCTCGGCCGTTTTCTGCTCTGCGTCTCTGGCATCCTCTTTGTTGGTAACAATCGTCTCATCGAGATGGCCCATATCATAATGAAGTTCGCCGAGATCAATCCAGGCAAAGGCGCGGTCATGCCCGAAGTCCACATCGTTTTGATCCTGTGTGATGGCATCCCCCTTGTCCGCTGCAAGGGCTTTATCCGCGTACCCCGGGTCAGTATCAACTTCGACCAGGCTATCCCTGAGCGTGTCATCCTGCGGGTTGGGCAGGGCCAAGCCAACGTTCTCTTGATAAGCGATAATTTTATTACCATTGCCATCAGGCGCGTCCAGTCCAGTTGCTTTATTGTAAGCATCGTTGACCTCATCCTTGTGGCCTGAGCCGTCGCGCCTGATGCCCGGATCGGTTTTGATCAGCGCCTTGTGCGGATCGAACATGACCAGCTCGACGGCTCTTTGATCTATTGAGAGGGCATCATTTTTTTCGGAGACAGCCTCGTCCATGCTGCCGGGATCATGATGATGTTCGCCGTGATGGATTCCGTCGAGATCATTCTTGAAGGCGGCCTCCTCGGGTTCGAGCTCGATGGCTCTCTGATAGGCTGCAATGGCATTCCCGGCGTCATCCAGCTGCCAGTAGGTGTGACCGAGCCGATTCCACGCGACAGCTTTATCCTTGTTGTTGCTGAGTAACTCTATGCTTTTTTGATAGAGCGGGATCGCTTCTTCGTATTTTCCTTGATGTGAGTAAGCGAAAGCCAAATTACAATACGGCCAACCGAATCCGTGATCTTGCTCGATGGCTTTATTGTAAGCGTTTATAGCTTCATCGTATGCGCCTGCATTAAGGTAGACATTCCCCTGCTCGTTCCAGAGGAGGGCGTTATTGGGGTCAATTTCAAAAGCTTTTTGGTATGCTTGGATGGCCTCTTCGCTGCGTTTTTGCTTTTCGAAGATGTTCCCCAAGTTGATCCAGGGATGGACGATGCGCGCATTGATCTCGATCGCCTTTCGAAAGGCGCCTATGGCCTCCTCGATGCGTTCTGAGTTTGCAAACACCTCTCCTAAACCGATCCAGGGGTAGGCGCAGTTGGGGTCACAGTCGATTGCCTTTTGGTATGTAGCGATTGCGTCTTCACTGCGCCCCAATTTATGATATACATTTCCTAACCCATTCCAACTGATGGCATCCAAAGGATTGAGCTCGATTGCTTTTTCGAGGGTAGCGATGGCTTCCTCGTCGCGGTCGAGCTGGCTGTAAAGATTTCCCAGGTTATTCCAGGGAAATGCCTGGTAAGGAGCGATAGCAGCAGCTTGTTTCAATAACTCGATGGCCTCATCAACTTTCCCCAGAGTCGTGTTCACGAGCGCGACCGCATTAAAACCGACCGCTTCGAACCATTTATCTTGAGTGTAGGCGGCGATCTCCAGGGTGGTTTGTAAGAACCGGAAAGCTTTTTCGTAATCCCCTCTTCGCCAATGCAATACACCCAATGCAAACAGCAGGTTCCCGCGTATGGCAAT
The DNA here is from genome assembly GCA_022865905.1 of Anaerolineales bacterium. Classification (GTDB taxonomy): domain Bacteria; phylum Chloroflexota; class Anaerolineae; order Anaerolineales; family Villigracilaceae; genus CG2-30-58-95. The sequence goes on from JALHUM010000297.1 coordinate 2,404, forward strand.
GGATTCGTCCCCTTCGGGCAATTCGTTCAGCATCGCATCCCGCAGGGCGATTTTTGCGTCAATATCGTCGAGGGGTTCCGTATATTCGCCAATGCCTTGCCAGGTCGCTTCCAAGGCGCGAAGCGAGATCTGTTCAGGCGTTGGCGGCTCGACGAACTCGATGACCCGGTGGCGATAAGCCCAAAAGTCTGGGGCATAGTGAGCCAGGTCATTAGCCTCATTCTCTGTCAACCAGAAGACAGCGCGAATCCGCATATCAATAAAGTGTTCCCGACCGATGCTGAGCGCCTGAAATGCCCTGGTCCCATCCTTATCGCCTCCCAATCTTAGACCCTCGATAAAGAAGACCGTCTTGTCCAGGTCAGCGATCTCCGAAAGGTATAAAGGGATATCCGAATTTTCATCATTGGAGATCTGGAAATGATGGATATTCTGCGCTATGTCTATCAATCTATTCTTTAGCATGGTTTTGGCGTCTGCGTGCACATACTCCGAGTCATAAACCGCCAGCAGAATGGATGGCCGCTGCCACTTGATCGCCAGTTCCAGTTCCCTAAAGAGGATATCCACCCGATCCTCGAAAGGCTCAACATCCTGGTATGCGACACGGATGTCTTGATATGTGTTATTCATTTAATATTTTCCTCAGAACGGGATGAACATCACACCAGTTTTCGCCATTTCGATATTCCAGCAAGGCCAATAGTTGCAGCAGCGGCCTCAACCGGTCGTTGTACTCGAGGCGGTTGTTTTCGTTGACCGTTCTCAAGATTTCCAGGTCATCCTTATCCAAAATGCGCCGGTACTCATTGCGGATCTCCGTGGTTGCCGCTTCCACATCGCTACTCTCGACTTTGTCAGCCTTGCGCCGCCTGGCCCGCCCGATGGCCGTGCGCATAATGCGCGCCATTTCCCGGAAAACGCCGCCGCTGTAAGTAATTGCATCCTCCAGCGCCAGGGGGGCAATGAGATTGGAGTTCATCCGCAGATGTGCGAAGCTGCGCAGCGTATCGTATCCATCTTGGTCCTTCTCATCAGGTTTTTGGGGAGGGTGCAGCATGATATTGGGCAAGAAGTAGGCCTGATCGCGGATGGCGTCGAAATCCTTGCTGTAGAATAAAGCGCTAGAGACGGTATAGACAATGGCGCAAATGGGCTGCATCATTATCTCGCGGCGATCATGAAAGATCGCCCTGGCTTCTTCCAGATTGGGCTTATCCAGGTCGTCAATGAGGATGAGTGGGATGCGCTTCTCTTTGCTGTAAATGGCCGCAGCGATATTGTTGATTACTGCGATCAAGCCGGTGATGTCCCTTTCGAACACCTGACGTAGTTCGGCGCGCGTCTTGGGTTCTAGTTTCATCTTCAACCCCGCATTGGCGAAGAAGGCATCCACTGCCGCGCCGAATTCGAACTCCAATGGGCGACCGGAAATCGTCCTTACTTCTTCTTCGACTTTTCCCCTCCAGCTATTCAGCTCTTTGAGCAATTGTTCGGGCAGTTGACCTCCTCTTTTCCGATAATCGCGGAACATGCGACCGCCGACGGCGAGCAACACATCCCGAAAATCCAGATCAATGATGTCTGCTTCCTCGCGGATGGTGAAGTTGATCGGCCAATATTTTTTCTGGATCGCTGGATTGGACATCAGGTGGAGCAGTTCGGTTGATTTCCCACAGCCGCGGTGCCCGGAGAAGAAGAACTTCGGTGGGCGATAAAAAGGAGCCAGCAAGGCGTCTTCTAACTCGGCGATCGGGTTGCCGGGCCGATTGATATAGAAGGGATTGGGTTCCCCATTTTCACCGGGCTTGAGGGGCAAATCAAGTTCGAAATTAAGCCAGGCACGGTCGAAATCTGTAGCCAGGAAGTACTCGAATTTGCTCATAATTTCCTCTTATTAAAAGCTGACAATTTCGCACAACATGACTGTTGCGCACTGAATAAGGATGCGCCGCAGGTCAGCGCGCGATCGGATCATCTCAACCCACGGCGAGGTCGAGCATGACGAAGCGTTGAGAATTGGTTTCAGCATCCTGCAATTGCGTTTCCTGCTCGTGCCAATGCGCTGGCGACCAGACCTCGAAGTAATCGCCCTGCCCGACCAGGACCGCCTCGCCGTTCAGGTTTGCGAACTCGCGCAGGTTTTGCGGGACGAAAATGCAGCCAGCCTCGTCCATCTCCAGTTCAGAGGCAGCGCCGAGAATCATACGCAGCAGGAGACGCGCCAGGGGGTCCGTCAGGTTCATCGCGGTGACCCGCCGGTAGATCTCTTGGAATGCCTGCGCGGTGAGCACCCACAGGTTGCGGTCGAACCCCTGCGTAACGAACGCGCCGCCGGAGAGACGTTCACGAAAGCCTGCCGGGATCGTCAAGCGGCTTTCATCATTGATCGCACGGTGGTATTGGCCTATAAACATTTGGATCCTTCCTAACCAGGGTGTTGTTGGGGCTAAGTGTGACGGTTTTGTTGTCTACTGCGCTGGCCCTGGTGCACGACATTCCAGATTTTATGTCCGCATATCTACAATCATTATAAACAGATCGCCCTCCGGATAAAATCCTATAAAGATGCTTTTTTAATAAGAGATTTTGCCCCCTAAATATGGAGCTTAGGTCATTAGTATCCGCCAAATGTATTCCTTTTTATATATTGGAGGAGGGGTATTATTGACCGCTATTTATTCCCCTTAGAGATAAACCCGATGGATCAATACAAACTTGAAATTGTCATTAGGGATTTAGACTCGCAATTTCTCATCTGGTACAATCTTCAATCCAGAGGCGATAGCTATCCATAATATTCTGCGCCATCACTTTCTCACGATTGTGCTATTGACATTACCATTTCATGCCTGCATTCACATCTCGTTTCTAAGTCGAGAGGTTATCATTACTGCTTGATCTCAGTTCGATGTTTTTTTCTGCTAAATTGTTGTTTCAAGATAGATTATAAGATACAATCATTATATGACCAGTGGCGCGTCATCTTCTAATCCCACAGGAAAATACATATCCACCGAGCTGCTCGAAATCGCCATTGAACTGGCCCAGACTGGCGATAAGAAAGCCGTTAGGGAGTTGCTTCAGCTTATCGTAAAAGAGAATCCGTCCGACGAGCTGGCTTGGATATGGTATGCACATACCTCTCCCACTCTCCAGGAACGTATTCAAACCATAGAGGAGTTCTGCAAACGGAATCCCGAAGATCAACGTATAAGATACTTGTGTGAATCGCTCACCGGAAACATCGTCGAGGGAGGAAACACAATCGCAGATAGCACTTTTCCTGACAACAAATACAATTGCCCAAATTGCGCCAACATCATCCCCAATACCTACCTCATCTGCCCCTTCTGCGGTGCTGAAGGAAACCCTCTCAGTCCTCCAAGCTTGTCAACCCCTGCACGACCCATCGCGGCCTCTCCTTCTGGATCTTTAGATGTTCCTCCGTTTCAATTGTCGTTTCTAGATCAAATGGCTCTCGAGCCAGCACAATCAGAGACAAAGTTCCACAATTCAGAGAAAAACGGGGCCCTTAAGAACCATCTCGGGTTAGCTTTGAATTTATATATGTCTGGCGAAAAAACAAGTGCGAGGGAGCTTCTCGAAGCGATCACGAAAGAAGACCCACAAAATGAGTTAGCCTGGATTTGGTATGCTAACACTTTCCCCTCTACCCAAGAACGCATCAGGGTTTTGTATAAATTCTTGGCTTTCAACCCCCAAATTCAACGCGTCCATGATTATTGTAAATATCTCCGTGAAAAAACTGATACTCCCAAGATAAGATCGTCTGCTGAAACTGCATCGATGCACATTCATCAAGAAGATCTCTTAGAAACTAAACTACCTTCCGAATCCCCAAGCCCGGAGATTGGCCTTACCGATATTGTTCATCACTCACAATGTAATACCTTAGCCCAATCAACCCAAACACCCGTAAATAAGTCCAAACCCATCCTCATTGGATTGAGTAAATCGGCTCGTCAGCTTCGCTGTCCCAACTGCATGCGTTATCAAGCGGTGGAGAGATATCCAATCAATTGGAAATCAGCCATTCTTAATTCCTTGTTGCTTATGATTACATTTGGGCTTTGGACGATCTATCTTTTCCGCACCGGAACATCCATTTGGAAACCGAAAAAGAAATACATTTGTACAATCTGTGGATATTCATGGGAATAGTACTCTGCAACAAGGTCGTTCAAAAAAGCGGAGAGGGCGGATTGAGTGCGATTTGCCAATTGAAGTTCATCTGTGCATAAATTCTTCATAAACCGCAATCGATCATCAATCCAGCGAAGCGAGATTTTCTTTGCTTAATTCTCTCCCCTCTGAATAGCTACAATGACCCTTGTTCCTTTCCCGGGGCTTGATATTACCTCAAATTTGCCGCCAGCAAGAGTTGCTCTTTCTCGCATGTTCCGTAATCCCATACCTTCGTTGCCTATTTGTGCAGGATCAAAACCGCATCCGAAGTCCTCAATCTCAAGTATGACATTTCCCTTTTTTTGTTTCAATTTCACAGTCACGGATTTAGCTTGGGAGTGTCTTAGAACATTATTCAGGGCCTCTTGAACTATATAATACACCATCACTTCTTTTCTTAGGGGTAGGGAGCCATCATAGTCTGTTATTAACACAGCTTTGACATTTGAGCGGCCTTCAACAGCTTCCAAGCGCTGATGTAGGGCTGGAACAAGGCCTTCTTGTACAAGATCGGCTGGTTGCAACTCATGGAGGAAGAGGCGCATCTCCTTGACGGCGAGCCGCGCAGTTTCACCGATTCGTGATAAAACCTCGGCTTGACTCTCTAAGGGTCTAGCCTCCAATCCGGCTTTTGCTGCCTCGGTCAATGCGACCACCCCATAGAGATTATGTGAAATTGAATCATGAAGATCGCGCACTAATCGCTGACGTTCTGCCAAGGCTATCACCGATTGGCGCTGGCGCTCTCCCCGGATAAATGTGGCAATTTCCTCAGATATCGTAGCCATATTTGTGATTTCATAATAATTGAATCGTTCTTCTTTCCGCAACAAACATATCACGCCCATGACCTGATCTTCTGTCATTATCGGTACCGACAAAAGAGTTGCACAGCCTAGTTGCTTGATTAACTCAGGAACACGCTGAACAGAACCAACATCGGATATCGAATGTGGTTCATTTTGTTCAAGAATCCATGCTACGAGGTTGTTTGATGATTCAAGAGAAGCTAAGCTGTCAATTGCTTGGTCTGTAAGACCATGATGAGCGGTTGTTGAAAGCCTGCGCATACCAGATTCAATTGCATTATCATCTAGGAGAAAAATTACGCCAGATTGGCTATGAAATGAATTTACTAATTGATGAATAGATGCTGCCAAGAAATCACTCAAGTTCAGTGTCAGGCTGGCCGCATTAGAAATCGCGCGAAGTTGACTTAATAATGTTTCATATGACTGTCGCCTGGATTCATCAGCCTTTCTGTGACCGGTGATATCGCGCAAGATAAGAACTTGCCCAATATGATCTCCAGACTGACCGGTCAAGAGAGAGCTACCAATATTAAATAAATGCAAGCCATCTCGCATTTTTATACTCTTTTTTATCACCATCCATTTATTTTTTCTATCGTGCTTGATAATGTTTTGCCAATCGCCTGGCATCTTTTCAATAGATTGGCCGCAGAGCTGATCCCGCAAGAGACCAAGTGCTTTCTCGGCTGCCGGGTTGCAATCGACAACATTATTTCTCGAGTTCAATACAATCCATCCTTCGCTCATCTTTTCTACTGCAATATCTCGAGAGACGTAATCAAGAAATAATTGGGAGGAATGGGAGAATATGTATGAGAAAGTAAAACCTGTGATCGAGTAAGCGACTGGTAAAAGATAAAAGTTTAGGAAGAAATTGAATCTCGTTAGGTCGGCAATTGAGGCAAGGATCAGTACCAACAAGCCAGCCAAAGGGATGTGGGATTCTAGTTGATGTTGCAGCTTTCTTTTAAGAAAACATTGGATAAGTAGAACCAGTACAAGTAAAATCAGGAAGTTGGAATAAATTTTATCTATCCATAGCCATGGATTACTTTCCAAGATTGTTTTAGTTATCCCCATTTTGTTTGTGGTATTTAGTAAATTCAGAGATTTGTCGGTCCAAAGGTATACTTGAAAAAACACGGGTTCAATACCCAGTAAGACTACACTCAACCATGTCAGTAAGTATTTACGATTTGTGAACTCGAGAGCGAAGGTGAATAAAGCTGTTTGTGCCACCGTTGTAAATAAATATGTGAATCTCAACCAGAACAAACCAGGTGGTGAAACACTATATAAATATAGCACATGTGTAGTTGTCCCGAAAAACAACGACAGTGCAAAGACAATCAAGCTAGTAGCACCAGGGGAAGCGCGCCTCTGTATAGAAACAACGAGGATGAGTAACGCAATCCCAGTAGTTGGAAGTAATATCGCAAAGCAGATGAGTGTCTCTATATTCATAAATGTCTGATTTCAATGACAGCTATCTGCTGTTTACCTTGGTCGCAAAGTTGAAGTACCGTACTTGTTGATTGTAGGTTCTAAAGTGAAAGTATAGTCCCAAGCACTTCGATAATCAATATTGAAAAAGACTCTACCTTCTTCCAGAAATATTGATATCATAATATTCGCTAATTCACACATCCACCTTTTATGTTTCAATATTTTTAAAGCAATTTTCAAATTGGTTATCATTCGTTCGAATGACTCTACCCAGGTATACACCAACTATTCTTCGGTCGGTTCATCAAGCCCTTTACGTAGCGCATAGAGGGCGGCTTGGGTACGATTGGCCAGTTGAAGTTTATTTAATATACTGCTAACCTTTTTCGCGATTGTACGTTCGTGCACATTAAGTTCTCGTCCAATCTCTAAGTTGGTGAGTCCGCGAGCAATTAACCGTAAAGTATCTAACTCGCGCGGGGTAAGTGGATCAGCTGTGTACAATAGCTTTTCAGGGTGAGTGATCTCGTGAATTACCTTGACAGCTATAGACGGCTGTAGAGAAGCCAAACCTTGAGCTACATCGCGGACAGCCTGAACTAGTTGCTCACGGGTAGCATCCTTGAGCAAGTATCCTGTAGCGCCGGCCTTTATTGCCTGAAAGACGCGGTCACCCTCGGCAAAGCTGGTAAGTACTAGGATGTGCGTTTCTGGGGATATTTCTTTTATCATCGGAATGGTCGTCAAACCATCCTGCCGAGGCATAACCATATCAAGGAGAATTACATCTGGATGCGTCTCTTGAACTAACTTGAGAGCTTGTATCCCGTCTTCGGCTTGCCCTACCACTTCGATATCTGATTGAAACGAAAGGATCGCTACAAATCCTTCTCGAACCACATTATGGTCATCAACCACGAGGACACGTATCTTTCCCATATTCACAGCCTTTTTTATCTCTTTTGTGGAATCATGTCCTTACTAACTTTTACAATAATTCTTGTGCCTTTCCCAGGGATCGAGAGAATTTTAAATTTTCCACCTATAAGGGACGCTCGTTCTCGCATATTTCGCAATCCTATACCACTTTGTTCAACTACCTGGGGGAGTAATTCCACACTAATCATCTTCAATTTCTAGTATAACATTATTTTTTTGTTTTAAGCTGATAGTTACTGACTTTGCAGAGGTGTGCTTAAGTACATCGTTTTGCGCCTCTTGAGCAATGAAATACAAGGCGACTTCTTTCGCCAAGGATTAGGAGGTATTCTTGTCTGCGAGAAGCCTTGCTTTAATATCTGCGCATCCTTCCACGGCAGCTAAACGATGTGTTAAGATTGAAACAAGACCATCGCGCTCAAGATTAACCGGCTGTAACTCGAAGAGAAAAAGGTGCGTTTCTCTCAGTACTTGACGAGCATATTCACCGATGCGCGAAAATAACTTGGTTGATGTAACATCAAGTTTACTCTCCGATCCGGTATCTAATCCAGCTTGTCCTACCTCTGTCAAAGTAATAAACCATAAAGTTTCTGGGTAACCGAGTCGTTTAAATCGCGTACCAGCCGCTGTCATTCAGCCAGGATGGTCGCCAATTGACGCCGACGGTCGCTGTGTAGGAAAGTCGCGATTTCCTCCGCCAAGACGGTCAGACGGGCTATTTCTTCTGTACGGTAGGTGAGCTTTTCTTCACCATGTGCAAAAGCAAAGGCAACGTTTTCATCACTCACCTACCAAAGCCAAGAAGCGCGGATCGTCGCGGATGAAGCCGAGATCCGGGTCGAGGCAAGCCCAGGCAGCCGGGATCTGCTTTTTGTTCAATGCGATGCCCAACAATGCCAGCGCCTCGTCTGTTTTCCTGCAAACGGAGGCGTACAAGGCCCGATCGTATTCCTTTTCTTTCTCTAGCAACTGTCGGGCAATGGCGAGCTGTGGTTCGGCCTTAGCCGACTTCCCTTGATTTTGAAAGCAGGCTGCGAGGGATATATGACCATTCCCGGAGCCAGGGTCGAGTCGGATCGCTTTTTGGAACGAAGCGATGGCTTCATCATCTCGCCCAAGGTAGTTATAAATCTTCCCTAGATTGTAGTGAGGGAGAGCATATTTCGCATCCATCTCGATTGCTTTTAGATAGCTGGCAATCGCCTCGTCGGCGCGTCCCTGACAGGCATAAGCGAAACCTAGCCCGTTGTACGCCTCGGCAGCTCGAGGTTCTAATTCAATCGCGCGCTCGAAAGCGGAAATGGCTTCTGCGGGCCGGTCAATTCGGAAATAAACATTTCCTAATCCGTTCCAGGAAGAGGCGGTTTGGGGAGCGATCCGAATAGCTTCTTTGAATGCCCTGAGCGCATCGTTGGCGTTCCCCAGATCCATTAGAATGCCGCCAAGACTGTTCCAGGAGAATGTAAAACTGGGATCGAGTTTGATGGCCTGACGGAAAGCAGCAATGGCTTCGTCATTACGACCGATGCTGGCATAGGTTTTACCCAAACCATTCCAGGCGGAGATATACTTCGGATCCAGTTCGACGGCGTGCAAAAACGCATTACGGGCTTCATTATGCCGCCCAAGAACAAGAAAGGCCCAGCCCAGGCCATTGCAAGGGGAGGCCTCATCAGCGTTTCGGGCTATTGCCTGCTGGTAGATGTTGATCGCCTCATCATACCGTCCCAGGATGCGATACACAATGCCGAGACCGGTATAAGCCGGGATAGAGGCGGGATCAAGCTCGATGGCACGCTGGAAGGCGGTTGTCCCCCGCTTGTACCAGCCGATGGTGCGATAGATATTCCCCAGGCCGATATAACAAGCAACCCGCAAATGGGTATCTTTCAGGCGTTCCGCTAGGCGGCGGGTCTGCCTCCACAGATCGGCTGACTTCTCATAATCACGCTTGACCCAGTACAAGTTGGCTAATGAACTGAGCAAGTCGGCGCGCGTCGCCAGGGTTTCCCTCGTTTCATCGAAATCCTTCAGCAACTCTTCCCGAAAGGCTATTTTAGAATCTGTGTCCTGGCGCAGTGCCCTTTCCTCATTGCTGGCCCAGTACAACTCATCTTCGATCTCAGCCGCATGCTTCGGCGCAGGCAGCTCGAAGAATTCGATGACCCGATGCCGAAAAGCCCAAAAATCTGGCGCGAAGTTTGGTAAGGCAACGGCTTCTTCTTCCGTAACCCAAAATATGACCCGAATGTGATAATCCACAAAATATTCGCGACGGTAATTCAAGGCGCGGTAAGCGTTTCCCCCATCTTCCCCGCCTCCCCATTGCAGGCCTGAGACAAAGAAAACGGTATGGTTTATATCGGGTTGTTGAGACAGGCTGAGGGGGATGTCAGCGTTCTCCCTGCCGCTGACATGGTGGTGGATGACGCTCTGCCCGAGTTTGTTCAATTCAGCCGTCAACGCATCTTCCGCGTCGGCGCGGACGAACTCGGAGGAATAGAGCGCAAGGAGGATCGAAGGCCGCTCCCATTTGATCGCCTGCTCAAGCTCGCCATGGAGGGTGGCGACGTGTTCCTCGAAAGATTCGTCGAGTTCCAGGGGAGTGTTCGTTGTCACGCTTTTCATTATACATCAACGACTCATTCGGGTGGCTTCACCTTACTGCCTTGTAAAGATGAAATATTAGGTGCTATCCGAATGATAATAGGACGCAGATAGACGTGGAAACTTGCACCTGCGGCAAGTGCAGGTAAAAGAGTCGGCGTCCGTTAGAAAACATAGCGGGAGTAGTCCCCGCCGAAAAGCACCCGGCAATGGTATTTATGCTACAATCATGGCAGAATCTTCAAGGGTTGCGGCGATGTCTATCCAACACATCCAGCAATATTACGCCGAACGCTACACCGAAAAGACACCCAAAGAACCGACGAGTGCCGAGAAATTTCAACACTTATCGCTTTGCGGAGTACAAGGAATCTGTGATTGATCTGTTACAGTGGGTATGTCCAGTTTCTGTCGACACCATGAAAATCTTTCGGGGAATGCTATAAAGGAGATGTTGGAAATGAATATGAAAATGAATGTAACTGTGCTGGGTTTCTTGCTGCTCATCGTTATGCTGCTGGCTCTCGGCGGCGGGCTACTGTTCTTGCTGACCATGGCTTAGGCTGGGTGGTCAACCTGGTCGCGCACTTCGAGCCATTCCAGGCAACTATCATCAGCCTGGCGGCTATGTGCGCCTTTGGCATTCTGGCTGTGAACATTTGGAATGCCATCCCGTCAACGGCGCGGGACGTGGAGGATTATGACGAATTCGATTACGATGACGAATACGACGACGAATACGACGACGAATACGAGGAGGACGAGGAAGGTGACGAACCGCCGCTCATCTATCCCGGCATACCCCGCTTGCGGCAGCCGAAAGAGTCGCCGGATTTTTCCAAAGCCAAGCCCGATGACCGTTGCCCGTGCGGCAGTAGGCGCAAGTTCAAGAATTGTCATGGCACGAATAAGACAAAATGAACATGCCGAAGTTCACTGACTACTGGAGGTTCCCATGCCTACCCCTGTCATCATAGATGCCATCCGCACGCCCATCGGCGCGCTGGGGGGCGCGCTGGCCGCCGTCCGCCCGGACGATCTTGCCGCGCACGTGATCAAGGCCATTATTGAGCGTAACAAGCTCGACCCGGCGCTGGTTGAGGAAGTCTACCTGGGCTGCGCCAACCAGGCCGGGGAAGATAACCGCAACATAGCGCGCATGTCGTTGCTGCTGGCGGGACTGCCGGTCGAAGTGGCGGGCGTGACCTTCAACCGGCTGTGCGCCTCCGGGCTGAACGCGGTCAACCAGGCTGCGCGGGCCATTCGCTGCGGCGAAGGGGACGTGTTCATCGCCGGAGGCGTGGAGAACATGTCGCGCGCCCCCTATTCCCTCCCAAAGGCAGAGTCCGGTTTCCACTTCGGCAACCTGACCGCCTGGGACACTGCCCTGGGCTGGCGCTATCCCAATCCCAGGATGAAAGAGATGTACGAAACCGAGCAGATGGGCGAGACGGCCGAGAACATCGCTGCCATGATGCCGGAGATCACGCGTGAGATGCAGGATGCCTTTGCCCTGCGTTCGCACCAGCGGGCGATTGCCGCCATTGACAGCGGCAAGTTCGCCGAGGAGATCGTACCGGTCACGATTACGCAGCGCAAGGGCGAACCGAAGATCGTGGACACTGACGAACGTCCGCGCCGCGACACGACCATAGAATCGCTCGCCAGACTGCGTCCGGCCTTCCGTGAGGGCGGGACAGTCACAGCTGGCAACTCCTCCGGCCTGAACGATGGCGCAGCGGCGTTGCTGTTGATGAGCGAGGAGAAAGCCAAAGAATTGGGACTGAAGCCAATGGCGCGCCTCCTGGCTTCGGCTGCGACCGGCGTCCCGCCGCGCATCATGGGACTGGGGCCGGTCGGCGCGACGCGCAAAGCCCTGGCGCGCGCCGGTCTCGAGCTGAAAGATATCCGCCTGGTGGAATTGAACGAGGCCTTCGCCGTCCAGTCGCTGGCGGTGATCCAGGAGCTGGGCCTCGACCCTGAGATCGTCAACGTCAATGGCGGGGCGGTGGCGCTCGGCCACCCGCTGGGCTGCTCCGGGGCGCGCATCCTGACCACGCTGCTGCACGAGATGAAACGCCGCGCATCGGGTGGGGATGAACCCCGCCCCTACGGCCTGGCGACACTGTGCGTGGGCGTCGGCCAGGGCGAGGCGACGATTGTGGAAGGGATTGGATGACCTCTTACCCCACCCCTTTCCCCTAACAGGGGAAAGGGGTGGGGTAAGAGGTCTGAAAGGATAGCTTATGAAAACCAATCTCCTCTTTGTCTTTAGCATTCTCCTGCTTGCATTGCTTCCCTCGACCTGCGGCCCGCTCTGGCAGGGCAACCCGCTGCCGCCCGGCACCGTGATCCCCAGCCTGGCGCCCAATATCGCCTCGCCCACCTTCACCGCTACGCCCCTCCCGCCGACAGTGACCCCCATCCCGCCCACCGAGACGCCGCGCACGCTGCCGGTAGTCGCTCAGCCGGCGATCACGTCCATTGACATGTTGGATGAAATGAACGGCTGGGCTATCGGCGAGGCATATATCCTACGCACGGAAGATGGCGGCGTGACCTGGTTGAATGCGACGCCCGGGGGCCTGACCAGCGTCAGTTTTTCCGTCACTTATTTCTTCATGAATGCCACGACCGCCTGGGTCGTCTTACCCTCCGCCGATTACACCACCGGCACACTGTACCAGACCGCCGATGGCGGTCTGACCTGGGTCTCCTCTCCAGTGCCTTTCTCGGGTGGCTCGCTTCAGTTCCTGGACGCCCAAAGTGGCTGGATGCTGGCGTCACTGGGCGCAGGCGCCGGGTCCGAGGCGGTGGCAGTTTTCAAGGCCACCGCTGTTGGCGCGAACTGGAACCAGGTCTACGTCAACGACCTGACCGTCCCCGGTTCCAGCGACAGCCTGCCGCTGAGCGGACAGAAGAGCGGCATGACCTTTCTGGATGCCACGCATGGTTGGGTGACAGGCAGCGTGCCGATGGACAGTTATGTTTACCTGTTCAGCACGCAGGACGGCGGCCAAAGCTGGACGCACCAGGAGGTCAGCCTGCCGCCCGGCTTCGAGACGGCCATGACTTCCGCGGATACGCCGCGCTTCTTCACCTCGACAGACGGTATTTTCCACGCGGGGTTGTATGCGGCCTCTTCGGCGTCCGTCTTCTACCGCACCCAGGATGGCGGCGCGACCTGGACGCCGACCTTCCCGGTCAACATGGTGGGAGGTTATGCCATCGCCAACCTGCAGGATGTTTGGCTCTGGGATGGTGGCCCGGCGATGCTTGCCTCGCACGACAGCGGCACGACCTGGAACCTGGTCAACACGAACATCAACGTGACCGATATACTGATGACGATTGATTTCGTCAACGCAACCACTGGCTGGACCTTGACCGGCGACGCCAGCTCGCATTACTCGCTCTACAAGACGATTGACGGCGGCGCGACGTGGAATGCACTCATCCCATAACCACAGAATAGAATCACCATGAAACCCGCCAAATTTCTTCTACCTGTTTTTTCAATCCTCCTGCTGATCTCGGCCTGCAGCCCCCCTCTGCTGGAAACACCCCCATCCCTGCCGACGACTGAGCCGCCGGTTTATACCGAACCGGCTACGCCAGCCCCGACCGTTCCGCCTATGACCCTGGACATGCTCAAGAATGCCACCTACATGCTCCCCTTCTACGGGCGCACGGTCACGTTGACAAACGGTGCTTACCAGGAAGGCTCCGGCGCGGAGATATTTTCTGTCAACATTACAGGAGCGATTGCCTTCGGCGACCTGAACGGCGACGGACTGGAGGATGCAGCAGCCATCCTGGTCGAGAACGGCGGCGGGACGGGCCAGTTTGAATCCGTCGTGGTGATGATCAACCAGGGCGGTGTACCGGCCCAGGCGGGCGTGGCTCAACTCGGCGACCGCGTGCAGATCAACTCGCTCGCCATCCAGGCTGGCCGCGTCTTGCTCGACATGCTGGTGCAAGGCCCGAACGATGCCATGTGCTGCCCGACCCAACCCGTGACGCAGGCCTATCAACTTTTCGCCAACGGCCTGTTCCTGATGCACGCCACCTCGAAGACGCTCTCTGGCGCAGAGCGCACCATCACGATTACGTCGCCCGCTAATAACGCCGAAGTGACCACTCCGGTGACCGTGACCGGCAGCGTCAGCATGACGCCGTTCGAAAACACTCTGATCTACCGCATCTACAACGTTGCAAATGAGGAAATCATTGCGAATCCGCTGATGGTGGAGGCTGCAGAGATGGGCGGCCCCGGCATGTTCACGCTCGATCTCGACTTGACGAAAGCGGGCGTCACTGGCCCTATCCGCCTCGAGATCCTGGACATTAGTATGGCCGATGGTTCCACGCTGGCGCTGGATGCGATCATACTGGTGTTGAAGTAAGGTATTTTGCGGAGACATTCATGACCACCCTCGACCCCGAACGACAAAAGCAAGCCAAAGCTTATGCGCGCATCAAGCGGCAGCTGTGGCTGGTGGCCCTGGCCTTCAGCGCGATCTACATGCTGGCCTGGCTGTTCTTCGGCTGGGCTGTTTCACTTCGCAACTGGCTGACTCACTGGTTACTGATCACTGGTCACTGGTTACTGATAGCCGAATTCGTGGCGGTTTTTGGTGGCATTTACTTTCTGCTCGACCTGCCGCTGGCCTTCTACATCGGCTTTACCCTACCGCACCACTTCGACCAGTCCACGCAGACGCTGAAAGACTGGGTGACCGATCAGCTCAAAAGTCTGCTGATCGGCGCGCCGCTGGGACTGCTCGTACTCGAACTGGTCTACCTTGCGCTGCGCGAGACTGGCGCATGGTGGTGGCTGTGGGCAGGCGCTGGCATGTTGTTCTTCACCGTCCTGATGGCAAACCTGGCGCCCGTTCTCATCATGCCGCTGTTCAACAAGTTCGTCCCGCTGGGCGAAGAGCATGCCGATCTGGCAGAACGCCTGATGAATCTGGCCGGGCGCGCCCATACCAAAGTGCGCGGCGTGTTCAAGTTCGACATGTCCAAACGGACGAAGGCTGCCAACGCCGCCCTGACCGGCATCGGCAACACGCGCCGCATCGTGCTGGGCGATACGCTCATCAACGAGTTCACGCCGGATGAGATCGAGACTGTTCTGGCTCACGAATTGGGACATCACGTCCACAAGGATATTCCCGCCTTGATCGCTTTCAGCACTCTCCTGACCCTGGGCGGCCTTTACCTGGCTTCCCTGGGCTTGAACTGGGCGGCGGCCTATTTCGGTTTCTTCAGCCCGGCAGATATTGCCGGATTGCCGGCTTTTGGGCTGGTGGTCGGTGCATTCGGTCTGGTCACGCAGCCGCTGGGAAATGCCTTCTCGCGTTGGCGCGAACGCATGGCGGACGATTATGCTTTGCAGACCACCGGCAAAGGCGAGGCTTTCGCCTCGGCTTTCACCCGCTTGGCGAACCAGAACTTGTCCGAAGTGGACCCGAAAGCCTGGGTGGTGTTCATGTTCTACGACCACCCGCCGTTGAGTGAACGGATCAAGATGGCGCGGGAATAAGAGTCTTACTTCTTCCCTCTTTCCGCTCGCGGCGTCGAACGCCCTCCCCACTGCACGCCAAAAAACACGATCACGACCATGGCGATGGCAAATGCAATGATCGGCGTCGTATCGGCGGAAGCCAGCTCGTCGTCGGGAGTAGCCGAGGGTTCCAAGGCGAGGTCCGGAGTTGCAGATGCGTCAGCAGCCGGCGCCAGTTCAGGGGTTACAGAGGCGGGGGGCGTCGGGGCCGGCTGAGGCGCGGCAAAGGCGCGCATAGTTCTTATCGAGAAAGTCAAAGAGATTGCTATCGAGAAAAAGAAGAGGGCGCTTGAGAGGTAAGTTCGTTTCATCTTCTATGCAGGTTTGAGGATTTCGGGCAAGTATAACATGAGAATAATTGCCAATGAGAAGGTGTAAAATTGAGGCGAGGAGGAACTATGTCCAAACTTGCTGTGTTGACCGATAGCACCGCCAGCATCCCTGAGAACATTCTCCAAGAATTGAATATCCACACCGTCGCCTACTACATCCATCGCGGCCAAGAGGTGCTGCGCGACCTGGTGACCATCCAGCGGCAAGAGTTTCTGGACTGGCTGGTGACGGCCAGAGTCCTGCCGACTACCGCCAGTCCAGGCCCGGGCGATTACCTGGAAGCCTATCGTGATTTGGCCGACCAGGGCAGCGAGGAGATCGTCAGTATTCACATGACCTCGAAGGGCAGCGGAGCGTATCAAGCTGCCAGCGTGGCGCAGTCCATGTTACAGGAGCAGCGTCCAGAACTGCGCATCGAGGTGATTGACACGCGCAACGTCTCACTCTGCCAGGGCTGGATGGTGATCGAGGCGGCGCGCGCCGCTCTGGCCGGTCTCAAGCTGGACGAGGTGGTGGAACGGGTAAAGGACATGATCCCGGTCACGCACATGATCCAGACCGCCGATACGCTCAAGTACCTGTACATGGGCGGGCGCATCGGCAAGGCCAAGCACCTGGTTGGGACGCTGCTCAATATCAAGCCGCTCATCGGCATGGACGACGGCGTCATCGTGCTGCTCGGCACGGCGCGCAGCCGCGGACAGGCTTACCAGATGATGGTGGATAAGATCGAGGAAACGGTGGGTAAAGGAAAGATCAAGATCGCCTATGTCCACGCCGGGGCAAGACAGGAAGTAGACAGGATCAAGCAAATGGTCGAAACGCGGCTGAACGCGGTCGAATCGTTGATCGCCGAGCTTTCCCCCGCCCTAGCCGTCCATACCGGGCCGGGCACGGCCGGGCTGTGCTATACCCCTGTCTAGGCACGATCGTGATCGGGACGCAATGACGTCATAGATAGAATAGAAAAATCCCGTTTCACTTATCGTCCTGACAGAAAGCAATTTCGTATGTTTGCCAAACTATGAAATACGTCAAAAGAATGCATAATTTTGCATAAATTTGTTAACCAAACCAGCTGAGAAATGGAGGGATCAAAACTTCCGCGTCAAAAACCGCTGGGAGGCAAAGAACGCCCCCTCGCGAAGCACCCCCAGAGGGAACCCGCGGCTGACGCGTAAAACGCGCCCTCCCGCGCGTTTTCTTTCTGGCGGGGAGGCCGGGGGTCTTTCCCCATGTTACACCATGAGTACCGGAAAAGTGCTCATGGTTATTCCTCCCAGCGTCAAGCCGGATGAAGCTTTATGCCTCATTCAGCGTGAACTTGATAAGTGAACAGAAACGCATTATGGTACTCTCACCCCGAGACTCCCTGGGGTAACCGGCAGAACCGCAAGATTGTTTTCCGAACGCCTCTCGTATCCAACGATGCGAGAGGCGTTTGCGTTCAATGCAATTTACCGTACGCGAAAATGTTTTCGAGGAGTTCGATATCATTAGCAGTTTATCGAAGCAAACAAAAAAAGACGACACGCAAGAGTCGTCTTTTTTGTCTCATGTGGAAGAAGGGTGCAATGTGACGGTCACTTCCGAAGTGACTGTCACATTGCCACACACATTCTACAGTTGAGCCTGCGCGGTTCTACCCACGGAGGTTGTTGTCATTCCTTCGGCGCTGCTTGTGCGCTGGCTGCGGCTTTCTTTTCTTCCAAGACCTGGATGCCGTTTCGGACCTGATTCATGACGCGCTCCAGTTCTATTTCCAGGTTCAGCAAAGAATCCATCGCATACTGGTCAGAGCCGGCCTTGATGTTCTCGGCTTCGATGCGCGCCTGCTCGAAGATCTGACCGGCGCGCTTTTGGGCCTCCTGGGTGAGACCGTCCTTCTCGACTAACTGGTCGGCTTTTTCGCGCGCCAGGGCCAGGGTGCGATTCACCTCTTCCTGTGCCTGGGCGAGGATGCGATCCTTTTGAGAATAAACCTGTTGTGCTTTCTTGACCTCTTCCGGGATGGAAATGCGCATCTGGTCAATGATATCCAGGAAGCGATCCTCGTCCACAATGACGTTATGCGTCAGTGGGATGGGCCGGCTTTCGTTGAAAAGCTCTTCAAGGCGGTCAACAAGATGAAGGATGTCCATAGCTTCTCCGCTTTCACAGCTCTATTCTAATCCCGAAGTGCATTTGGCGGTATCTGTCTATCGCTCATGCCGCCCAACTTCAATTTAAGTGCCTTCTCAACGTGCGATGGCACCATGCTGGAGACATCGCCATCCAGCGAGGCGATTTCGCGCACAGTATTGGACGAAAGAAAAGTGTGCTCCTCATCGGTAATCAAGGCAACGATCTCGATATCCGGCGCCAGACGATGATTCGCCAACGCCATGCGGAATTCGAACTCGAAATCCGAGAAGACGCGCAAACCGCGAACGATGACCTGCGCCTCGATCTGTCGGCAGATGTTGACGGTCAGACCGCTGTAGCCGATGACGCGTATCTTGGGGTGATCCTGAAATGTTTGCTCTACCAACGCGATGCGTTCTTTAGGTAAAAAGAGCAGCGATTTCAACGGCTTATCGTAAACGGCAATGACCAGTTCATCGAAAAGGCGCGCCGCGCGCACGGCAATGTCAATGTGACCATAGTGGATGGGATCGAAAGTCCCTGGAAAGATGGCGCGTACCATATTTAACTGACATCTCCTTTGCCGGCGCCCCAGAAGCGTCTCAGGGCTTCGGCCAAGAGTTGATTTTCGGGCATCTGCAAATCGGCGTCACGCTCGAACAGCGCCTGCGCTTGAAAGCGAGCCTTTTCGATCATGTGCACGTCGGTCAGCGAAGCCATGCGCAGACCGGCATAGCCAGACTGGCGCGTCCCCAGGAATTCGCCCGGGCCGCGCTGTTGGAGGTCGCGCTCGGCCAGCACGAAGCCGTCGTTAGTCTCGGCCATGGCAGCCAGGCGTTCGTTCTCGACGGCATTGTCGTGGCCGGGGACGAGAAGGCAGTAGGATTGGGCCGCGCCGCGGCCGACGCGTCCGCGCAATTGGTGCAACTGGGCCAACCCAAACCGGTCCGCGCCCTCGATGAGCATGACGGTGGCGTTGGGAATGTCCACACCGACCTCCACCACTGTGGTGGAAACCAGCACTTGGAATTCGCCATCCCGGAAGCGCAGCATGACGGCGTCCTTCTCATCGGGACGCAAGCGTCCGTGCAACAGCCCAACTTTCAGGTTCGGAAAAACTTCCTGCTGAAGCCGGGTTTGTTCGGCCGTGGCTGCCAGCATGTCGCTCTTTTCACTCTCCTCGATGAGCGGATAGATGACGAAGGCCTGGTGGCCTTCCGCGACCTGGGAACGGATCAAGCTGTAGGCGCGCTCGCGTTCGCGCGGCGTCAGCACGTGGGTCTCGATCTGCTGACGTCCGGGCGGCATCTCATCCATCACCGAGAGGTCGAGGTCGCCGTAGACCGTCAGTGCCAGCGAGCGCGGGATGGGTGTGGCGGTCATCACCAGCAAGTGCGGATTGGTGGCCTTCGAGCGCAGCGCGGCGCGCTGTTCGACACCGAAGCGATGCTGCTCGTCAATCACGGTCAGTTGCAGGTCGGCGAAAGTGACCGGCTCTTCGAGCAGAGCATGTGTGCCGATGACGACTTTGATGTTGCCATCGGCCAGACCGGCGCGGATCGCCTCTTTCTCGGACTCGGACGAATCGCTGAGCAACAAGCGCACGGACTCGACCCGTAGCCTGCCCTCGCCTGTCAGCAATTGACCCAGATTCCGGAAATGTTGTTCTGCCAGGATGCCGGTGGGGGCCATGATGGCCGCCTGCGCGCTGGCTTCCGTTACAATCGCCGCGGCCAAGGCCGCCACGACTGTCTTCCCGGAACCGACATCGCCTTGCAAAAGCCGGTTCATCGGTTTGCCGGAAGCCAAATCGTTGCGGATGTCGGCCACGGCGCGTTGCTGCGCGCCGGTCAGCGCAAAGGGTATAGAGCGTATGCGCGCCTCCAGCCAATCATCCGGCGCGGCAAAGATGCGGGCGGCAGCAGCCTGCCAGTCGCGCTTCTGGCGCAGAACGCCCATCTGGAGGAAGAAAATCTCATCGAAAGCCAGCCGCTGGCGCGCACCGCACAGGCTTTCCTGATTATCAGGGAAATGCACCTGCAATAGAGCCTTATTCAGATCGGGCAGCTCTGCCGCCGAGCGGATGGAGGCCGGCAAGTGGTCGGTCAGCCTGGGCGCCCAATACGAGATGACGTCTTTCATCCGCGCCCGCAGCCATTTCTGGGCAATGTTAGCAGTCAGCGGATAGATCGGCACGATGCGGTTGGTGTGCAGGTTCTCGACTTCGACCGGCTCCCAATCGGGGCTGTTTATCACCAACCGGCCAAGGTACTGGTCAATCTTTCCAGAAACCGATATGGAGTCACCAGACTGCAGGCGGTTGGCGATCCAGGGTTGGTTGAACCAGGTCAGGCGCAGACTGCCAGTGCCGTCGTTGATTATGGCCTCGGTAATGGAAGGCGACTTCCCTACCATAATGCTCGAAGCGCCGCCGCGCACCTGGCGGCTGGTCACGGTCTGGACCGTACCGATCACGGTGACTTCGTCGCCGTAAAATAGGCGGTGGATGGGTTTCAACTGGCTGTAGTCGTCGTAGCGGCGCGGGAAGTAGTACAGCATGTCGCCCAGAGTGTGCAGGCCGAGTTTGGCGAGCGTCTGGGCGTGACGCGGGCCAACGCCGGCTAGGACGGTCAGTGAGGCGTTGAGGGCGATGGGGGTCTGGCTGGTGCGTCCGCCGGGACGCAGATCGGCGCGTCCCTTTTCAGGCCGAGGCGGGGAGGGTGGGCGCGGCGGTTGAGGGGCGGGTCGATTTGGTTGGGCTGGGGGAGGGAGAAGATCCTGGGCTGCGGCAGCCGGAGAGAGGTCCGAGGAAGAAACAGAAGGGGCCTCCGTTGGCGTGTCGCTCCGCGTGGCAGCCTGTCCCTGGATTTGCTTCCAGAGTTTTTTCAGCGACTCGGCGCGCTCCGCCTGCGCCATGTCATGATAGCTCCGCAGGCAAGCAGAAACAGCCTGCACGCTCTCCTCCGACACGCCGCCAATGCGCGCCTCGGCTTCCCAGAAATCCAGGATTTTGACCAGACCGCCGATCACGGCGCGGTCCTGGTAACCGTTATCGTGTTCGAGGCGGAAGAGCTTTCGGAGTTTCTCCAATGAGGGCTGCATGGGGTAATTTTATCACGGGAAAAGGAACCGGATTGGATTAGTAATCGAGAACGTGTTTTCTCGGAGAAAAAGGGTCCTTTCGTTCATCAAGAGTGCGATCAAGAGACTGGCACCGCCGCCAGTCCCAGCCCGTTCGGGCCGGTGTGTGTACCGATGATGGTTGTGACGTTGACCACCAGCGGCTGTCTGGGCAGCCTGGGCCTGAGGTCTTCGAGCAGTTGGCGGGCGGCGGCTTCGGCGTTGGTATGCAGGATGGCCAACCGTTCGAGCGGCCCCCACGAGTTCAGCGACTCGGTCAGGCGCAGAATGCCCTGTGACCGGGTGCGCACCTGGTCCAGCCGCTCGATGATGCCGAAGCGAAGCTCGACCAGCGGTTTGATGTTCAATAGCTCGCCGACCATGGCTTTCGCCCAGGAGACGCGTCCGCTGCGGCGAAGGTAATGGATCGTGTCCAGCAAGGCGACCACGCGCACGCGTTGCTTGACACTCTCGACAAGTCCGAGGATATCGTCCAGGAGAGCGCCACTTGCAATCGACTCGGCCGCAGCCAGTACTTGAAAACCCAAGCCCAAGGTGAGCTGGCCGCTATCTATCACCCGCACGCGTTCGCCGAATTGTTCGGCGGCCAGGCGCGCCGCGTTGTAGATCCCGCTCAAGCGTTCTGGCGGATGGAATGAAAGGATGTGCGAAGTCCCGGCATTGAAGAGTCGCTCGTAACGTTCCAGGAAGCTGCCAACCGAAGGCGCGGAGGTCGTAGGCGGAACGAACAGGCCCGGCAGGCGTTGGTAAAACTCCTCACGAGAAAGCCCATTGCCGTCCTCGTAACTTTCATCGCCAAGATTGAGAATAGCCGGTATGACCTCGATGCCGTGCATCAGGCGCAATTCCTCGGGAATGTCGGATGTGCTATCGGTGACTAATGAGATCTTCATCTCGACCTCGAGTCGGATCTCTCCATGACAACCAGCCCCATACACTGCGGCCCAAACAACGCCGACAGATGCGCGCCAATCGTATGTAAGCTGAATGGTGTGCAAGGGAAGCTGTTCTCGACGTACTCACGAAGCGGGCGGGCGCGCAGGTGCATATGGTTGGTCCCCTGGATGAGGGCAACATGATAAGGATCGTTAAACTCGTCAATGAATTCTTGGAAGGATTCGAGCAAATGGCGCTGGGTGCGCACCTTCAGCATCGGCGTCAGGCGCCCTTCTTCCAGGACGAAGATCGGCAGCAGCCCCATCATCTCGCCGACCACGGCCTGCGAGCGGCTGAGATATCCAGCCTCGGCGAGGTAGTTCATCTCAGGGATGCAGAACAGCATATAGACACGTGGGATGGCAGCCCGCACCAGCCGTTCGATCTCGTGAATGGGCGCCCCGGCAGCGGCTGCCTCGGACGCGATCTGCACCAACAGCCCCTGCCCAATGGCCGTGGTTTGCGAATCGACCACCTGGATCGTGGCGTGGTCGGTGTACTGGGCAGCGGCTTCTTCGGCATAACGCGCCACCGGGCTGAAGGACGCGGCAAGTGTGATGACCAGTATCTCCTCATATTCCCGGCTCAATTGGGTGAAATAGCTCGAAAATGCCTGTACACTTGGGAAAGCAAACTGTCCCTCCGGCGTTTCTGGCGGCAAGCGAGTAGAGGATCGAAAGTCGAGAGGAATAATGTGAACATGCTCGCGGCCGGGGAAGCCAGGTCGTGTAAATTGTACCGAGCTATCGGTGAGGATGCAAACTTTCGCCATAGCTGGAGACAGCGCTGTGATTACTCCACAGAGAGGATCAATTGGTAATGCGGCTGCCCGCCGTACTGAAGCTCGATCTCCTGTGAAGGGTATGCCGAACGGATCAGATCAACGATGCGGTTGGCATCGGTCGGCGCCAGATCCTCGCCATAAAAAAGGGTGATCAATTCGTGGGAGGCTGCGTCCGCTTTTTCCAACAAGCCCATGCAAGCCTGCTCCACCGAGGCGGCGGAAAGCACCAGTACGCCGTTCATCAGCGCGATGACCTGGCCCTTTTCCACTGCAACGCCGTCAATTTCCACCGAACGGGTGGCG
>JALHUM010000298.1 GCA_022865905.1 Anaerolineales bacterium
AAGTTGATTATAAAAACAGCAGAAGTTCCGTAGGCAAAAACCAGCCTAACAAAGCGTGCAGGCGACTCGGCTACGCCTTCCGAATTCATGGGTGGTTGGCACAATCCGCCGAGCGCCTAACGCAAACCATTAGCGTTGGTACAGGTAGTTTAATTCCCTCATCTTTCCCTGCAATTCCCCGCTCAGGGCATTTTCGTTCATCCGCCACTCCCAATTGCCTCCCAAACGGGAGGGATAGTTCATGCGCGCTTCCGTGCCCAGGTCGAGCAGATCCTGCAAGGGGGCAAGCGCGAATATGGCCACCGAAGCCCAGACGGCGCGGATCAAACTCCAGGCAAAGCCAGAATGCGCTATCAAAGTCAGAGACTTTGGACTCCCTTCGCGGCCCAGATAGCGCAGGGCAAAATTGCGCTCTTCCTCCGGCGCGGACGCGTACCAGCCGCGGGCGGTATCGTTATCGTGTGTGCCGGTGTAAGCCACGCAATGGTGGGGGTAATGATGCGGCAGGAAAGGATTGTCCGGCCCGGAGAAGGCGAATTGCAGGATTTTCATGCCAGGTAGATTGAAGCCTTCGCGCAGCTCGATCACGTCAGGTGTAATCAAACCCAGGTCCTCGGCGATGATGGGCAGGGTGGGCGAGTCATGACTCGCCCCTACGCCGCCCGGCGCGAAGGCTTGCTGAACGGACTTGAAAAAATCCACGCCGGGGCCGGGCACCCACCGACCGATCTCAGCCGTCGGGTTGCCGGCCGGGACTTCCCAATAACCAGCAAAGCCGCGGAAATGATCCAGGCGGACGATGTCCACCATCTTCAGGATGGCGCGGAAACGCTCCAGCCACCAGGTATAACCACTTGCCTTGTGAACATCCCAGCGGTAGAGTGGGTTGCCCCACAATTGGCCGGTGGGCGAGAAGTAATCCGGCGGGACGCCCGCCACCACGGTCGGTTGGCCCTCGTCGTCCAGGTAGAACAGCTCCGGGTGCGCCCACACGTCGGCACTGTCATAGGCCACGAAGACGGGGATATCGCCGATGATCTGGATGCCGCGTTCGTTGGCGTAGGTTTTGAGGGCTTGCCATTGGCGGAAGAAGAGGAATTGGCCAAAAGAAAAGCGTAAAACGTGAGGCGCGAGGGACGCTCGCGCCTCGGCGAGGGCTTTCGGCTCGCGGCGACGAAGCGACGCAGGCCAGCCGTCCCACGAGCCGCCGCCGTGAGCTTCCTTGAGCGCCATGAAGAGGGCGTAATCGTCCAGCCAGGAGGAGTTTTCGGCGCAGAAAATGTCGAAGTCGCGGCGAACAGGCTGAGGGCCTGCCCCGAGCGCAGTCGAGGGGTCCGAAGAGAAGCGGATGAAAGCCCGTTCGAGCAGGTTCAACTTCCAGGGAATGAGCGCACCAAAGTCGACGCACCCGGCCGGGAAGTTCGTCTTTTCCACCAGGTCGTTCGGATGGAGCAAGTCATCCCGAAGTAAAAATTCCGGGCTGATGAGATAGGGGTTGCCGGCAAAGGCTGAGAAACACTGGTAAGGTGAATCGCCATAACCGGTTGGGCCGAGGGGCAGCACCTGCCACAGCTTGCATCCGGACCCGGCCAGGAAATCCACCCAGGCGTATGCTTGGGGGCCGAGATCGCCGATGCCGTAGGGACTAGGCAGGCTGGTGGGGTGGAGGAGAATGCCGGACGCCCGTTCAAATTTCATAAGGTTGCCTCTTGGTTTCGATGGTTTCGCCCGATTTGACCACCGGGCCGGAATAATCGGTTTCGACGACGTCTGTCCCAACGGTCGCACCCGGCTCGACGACCATGCTGGATGGAACGACGCTGTTCTTGCCGACCAGCGCCAGGAGGATATTGGGATCGGCGATGCCTCCGCCGATGCGTGCATTCGCTCCCACATGCACGCCTTTATCTAGGATTGCGCGTTCCACCACTGCGCCACTTTCGATTACGCTGTCCGTCAACACAATGGATTCGCGCACCACCGCTCCCGGGCGCACGATCACACCCGGTGAGAGGACGCTACTTTCGACGCGCGCCCCTTCCTGAATGTAACAACCATCCGAGATCATGCTGGCGTAGATACTGGCGTTTTCCGGGAAGCGGACCGGGGCACGCTCTTCCGTGCGGGTGTGAATGATCCAACTGCGATCGTAAAGTTTCAGCCGCGGGTCCGGAGAAAGCAGGTCCATGTGCGCCTGCCAATAGGAAAGAACCGTGCCCACATCCATCCAATAACCCGTATAAGGGAAGGCAAAAACGCGCGTCTTGTTCTTCACCAGGCGCGGCAGGATATCCTTGCCGAAATCGTGCGAGGAGTCTTCACGCAGGTGATCTTCCCACAAAACGCGGTCGAGCAACTCGCGATTGAACAGATAAACACCCATGTTGATCAGGTTGGAAGATGGTTTCTTCGGCTTTTCCACAAAGCCAGTGACACGATACTTTTTGTCAATGCTCAGGATACCAAAGCGAGAGGCCTCCTCCATCGGGACGCGGATCGTGGCGATGGTCAGGTCGGCGTGTTGATCCATGTGAAAAGTAATCATCGTGTCATAGTCCATCGTATAGATATGATCCCCGGAAAGGATGAGCACCAGGTCAGGAGAACCTCGCTTGATAAAAGCGAAGTTCTGCTGGACAGCGTCGGCGTTGCCCACGTACCAATCTCCGCTGGTGCGCGCTTTGAAAGGCGTGTACATGCGCACGCCGCCAGTGAAATCGCGGTTGAGGTCCCAGGGGCCGCCCGCGCCGATGTGCTCGATGAGCGAGTGCGGACGGTATTGCGCCAGGATCATGACATCGAAAATGCCAGAGTTCGTGCAATTCGAGAGGGTAAAGTCAATGATGCGGTACTTCCCGGCAAACGGGACGGCAGGCTTGGTGCGTTTGACGGTCAGCACGCTCAGACGAGAACCTTCTCCCCCAGCCATGATGACGGCACGAGTTTTCATGGTAAACCTCCTCAGACACCCGTTGTCTCGAAGACACCGGGTGTCTCATCCTGTCAGAGATTGGTAAATCATCCGGTATCGCTGCGCGGATTTCGTCCACGAGAAATCCTGTGCCATGCCATTGCGTTGAAGCTTTTGCCATTTCGCCTGTTCTGGATAGATTGTCAGCGCACGGCGCAGGGCTTCGACAAGGGCCTCGGCCG
Source organism: Anaerolineales bacterium (assembly GCA_022865905.1). GTDB lineage: Bacteria > Chloroflexota > Anaerolineae > Anaerolineales > Villigracilaceae > CG2-30-58-95. The sequence goes on from JALHUM010000298.1 coordinate 3,154, forward strand.
TCGCTTCCTCGAACCGGAAACCTGTCTGCCCCTCCGCGACGGTATCCTTCAACCCACCCGTGGCGCGCACAACTGGCACGCAGCCGTAACGCATAGCGATCATCTGCGCCAGGCCGCACGGTTCGTAGCGCGAGGGCATCAGGAAGACATCCGCGCCACCGTAGATCAGCCGTCCCAGGGGAGCATCATAATCAATGACGGCGCGCACGCGGCCAGGGAAATCGGCCTCCAGTCTGCGGGCGCCATCTTCCAGCGAAGCGTCGCCTTTTCCTAGGATGACCATCTGCCAGGGCAGATCCACGAACTGGCGTGCGGCATCCAAGACGATGTCCACGCCCTTTTGCGGATCAATGCGCCCGACCATCGCCAGCAGCGGGACGCCAGGATCATCTTGCATGCCAAGACGTATCTGCAAAGCGGTCCTATTGGCCAGGCGGGAGGCGAGGCTGAGGGCGTCGAAATTGGCTGCCAGCGCAGGATCAGCCGCCGGGTCCCAAGAGACCGTATCCAGGCCGTTCAGGATGCCCGAGAAAGCGTCGCCACGTCCACGCAGGAAATTGTGCAAGCCGCAGCCAAATTCCGGCGTCAGGATCTCCTGAGCATAGGTCGGTGAGACAGCGACGAGCGCATCCGCAGCCCACAATCCCAGCGGCAGCGGTTGGGTATGCGCCCATCGCGGCAGCGCCTCGTCTTCGACTGGGTTCAGGCCATAAGCGGCAAGCTGCTGCGAGCCGTCACCGCCCATGTAGGGCAGGTTGTGGAGGGTCAGCACCGAGCGAATCGATGCAAGGAAGGGATCGCTGCGCCGGGTGCGCAGTGCGTAGAGCGCCAGGGCGGTGTGCCAGTCGTTGGCGTGGAGGATATCCGGCCGCCAGCCCAGGGCTCGGGTCATCTCCAGCACCGACAGGGAAAAGAAAGTATATTTTTCGCGGTCGAAGGTTGGGTTACTTGAATAGACGGTTGCCTCTTCCGAGATCGACCCCCCAGCAACGAAATAGACTGGCATATCCTCCAGCCTGGTCTCGAAAACCTGTGCCGGAATGTCAGCGCCATTCCGCTGGACAGAGAATTCCACACCTGGCATCAGGTTAGCAGAATTGGCCTGGATAGCCTGGTGAAGAGGGAGCACCAGGCGAACGTCCAGGCACGGTTCACCGGGCAAAGCGCGCAAGGCAAGCGGTAGCGAACCCGCTACGTCCGCCAATCCGCCCACCTTGACGAACGGCTCGGCTTCCGAGGCGAGGAAAAGTATATTGATCGTTTTCGTCATCGAGTCTATTGTACAACAAAATGCCCCCTACCCCCCCTTTCATCCCCCCATTTCGAAATACACCTGAGCCTGCGGCACTGGCGCAGGCAGAAATGGGGGGACAGAGAGGGGCTGGTGGGGGTTACACT
>JALHUM010000299.1 GCA_022865905.1 Anaerolineales bacterium
CCCCCCCCCCCACCCCCCGCTCCCCAAGTTATTGAGATGATACTTTCTGTCAAAATATTACATTTGAAAATGATACAACATTTTTCCAATTTATGCAAGTATTCTTTCACGAAATATCCTGGATTGCCTCGTCTCCGCGATACTTCCAAAGCTGGGGAAATTTCTTCACCACGATGCCGGCGGCCAGCACACAACCCACCCCCCCCGATATAATTTCAAATGGCACCCCCAGAATCTGCGCCACCAGGCCGGATTCCACTTCTCCAAGCTGGGGACCACCCTTGAAGAAGATCTGGGTAATGCTCATCATGCGCCCGCGCATCGCGTCCGGAGTCAGCATTTGTCTGGCCGTATTGCGAATAATGGAACTCAAGCCGTCAAAAGCACCGATCAGGATAAGCGCCAGCATGGTCAACCAGAAGGAGGTGGAAACCCCGAAAAGAACTGTCGCCAGGCCGAACATCGCCACGGAAATGGATATTAACATTCCCTGGCGAAGAAGTTTTGTTTTCTGTGAAAGATACAGCCCAATGGACAAGGTGCCAATTGCCTGGGCGGAGGACAACCAACCATACGGGATCGGACCAACATGCAGGATATCCTTTGCCACGAAGGGCAGCAGGGTATTCGCCGATGAGAAGAATGTGCCAAAGAAATCCAGGATCATGACCGAAAGGATGATTGGGGAGTTCTTAATGAATTCGATCCCTTCCCGGATATCACGGAGCGTTCCCCTTATTTCAAAGGTTTTCTTTTCGATCACAGTTCGAATATCTCCCATCGCGATCAGCGCCGCTATGACCGCCAGGTAGGAAATGGCATTGAGCCAATAGGCCCATTGCAGGCCCCTAAAAGCGATCACGACCCCGCAGATGGCCGGCCCCAGAATTCCACCCACCTTGGAAGCAATGGAGGTCAGGCTATAGGCATTAGCCAGGTTTTCGCGCGGCACCAGGGAGGGAATGAGGGCTTGCCGTGCAGGGCCATCGAACGCCACAGCCACTGACTGAATGAACACCAGACCAAATATCATCCACAAAGTCATTGCGCCCCACGAGGTGGTCAGGCCAAGGAACAAGGCAACCAAGCCCAGTGCAAGCTGGGTGATGATCGCCATTTTTCGACGGTCGAACCGGTCTGCAGCGACCCCGGCAATCAGGGATAGCAGGATCACTGGCAAGAATCGCACCAGGCCGATCCCGCTGATGACCATGGGCTGATCTGATAGCGTGCGGAGATGCCAATACAGCGCCCACAGTTGCATCTGTGAACCTGCAATCGAAATCAGGTGACCAATCCAGTACATCAGGAACGGCCTGGATTTGAAAGCTGGTGGAATCACCATGCGGTTTTTACGTGCTCCGATTTTTCAGAATGCACCTAAGAAATAATGACAGAGGCTGGTCAGATCTGGCTCTTCAAACGCTTGCCAGGATTTCAGCCACTTCGGGCGTCGTCCACAGCGCTGCACCTGTCGTATCCACGACCATATCGCAGACTTCCATCTGCGGTCGGTAAGCAAAATCGGCCATGATGAACTGATCTTTGAAAAACCGGTTACGGAAGTAGGTGGGCTCGTATTTCTTGCGGTAGTCAATATCGCGTTTCCACTTCCGCTTCAGGCGGATCGGGTCATCGGTGAGATAGACGACCTTGATGCCGATCAAGTGGATAACTTCCTCGAGCAGGAACGGAAAATTGCCCTCGATAAAAATGATGTCGGCCGGCTCAATCTCGATCGGGAGGCCGCCCGGCTTCAGGTTGCCATCCAGGTCGTGGCTGGAGGTGGCGAAAACAAAGTCATAACGGGGAATGGAAATCTTCCGTCGCCGCGTAATATTCTCGAGGCTTTGCTTGAAAAGTTCGAAATGGAGGGCTTCCTTGCCTAGCGTAAAGATGCCCTTTGCCTCGCGATAGTCGCGATCAGTCAAGAAATTGTCCATCTCCATAGAGGTGGTTTTCTTGCCGTCATGCTCCAACGAAAGGCGTAATCGCTCGACGATCTCGGTTTTGCCAGCCGCGGTCGGTCCGGCAATGGCGAGCAGGATGGGGGTCCCGCGTACGGTAATGAGTTTTTGGACACTCTCGATGAAGAGCTGGTCTACCTCTGCGTTCGCCTCTTTGAAATCCTTGTAGCCAACATCCTGATAGCGCCCTAAGCGCTTTTGCTTCTGCTCGAACTGCCTGAACGGCTTGCCGCCCAGGTGCGCCAACACTTTGTCGGTGAAATAGATCGTCCGATGCAGGAAGAAGAAGCCGCGCACGTCGAAGAAAAAGTGAGTTTGCACCCATTTCTCATCGTATTCGCCCGTGACCAGGCCGACAAAAAGCATCTGCGCCAGACGCAGGATGTTCTCGTCTAGCACGATGCGGTCGTCCTGGCGCGGTTTGATCTGGATGCCGTTATAGAAACCTCTATCATTGACGCGCTTTTCGATATCTTCCTTTTTATCCGGTTTTACCGAGGCCCAGCCGCCCTGCGGAACCAGGTTGTTCAGCGCATAGCGGAATTCGTAGGGTTCCATGTCCGCGATGGCGGGATTGAGGCGTGTCATCTTTTCGTATAGGATTCTGGAAAACTCATCCAGGTGGTAGATAGACATTAAGGATCCTTTCGGACCTATCCCCCCTGCCCCCCTTCCCTGGCAGGGAAGGGGGTACGGGGGTTAGGTTGAACTACGCGCCATACTTGGCAATGCGCCCGGCATTTGCCAGCGCGATTGGCATCACATCCTTCGCCAGCAGCACGCCGAGACTGCCGCGCGCGCAGGCGCGTTCACCGAACTCGGGGATGCCATCCGCGCGGACGAACCTGGAGTACAACAACGTTGGCACGGGATGCCAACTGTGCGCTTTGAGCACCGCCGGCGACGAATGATCCCCGCCGACGATGAGCACGTCCGGCCCGAGCGCCATCAAGCGCGGCATCAGCGCATCCACTTCTTCGATAACACGCACCTTGCCTGCAAAATCACCGTTCTCACCGCAAGTGTCGGTTCTTTTGACATGCAAATAGAAGAAGTCGAATTCGTTCCAATTCTTTTCCAGTGCGGTAAATTCATCTGCAATGGCATCCCCATTAATCCTGAGGATTTCCATGCCGACCAGCCTGGTGACGCCGCGATACATGCCGCTCAATGCAATGGCCGCCGCGCGCAGGCCGAAAACTTCACGATATGTCGGCAGCGTTGGATACCCGGCAAAACCGCGCAGCAAAATCATATTAGCGGGATGCTTACCGGCCAGTAGCTTGCGCGCCTGCTCGATGAACCGGTTGGCAAACTGCGCCGCTTTCTCGGACCCTGAACTTGTCGCCAGTACCGGCAGCGCTGGCACGCCAGTTCTTTGTGGATCTGTTTCCGTCAGCGCATCGCCCAAACCGGGAGCACGCATCACGAAAGCAAAGCGGTGCTCCTTGACCGGCACGACAAAGAACTCGATGCCATCCATCTTGATCGTCTGCAACAATTCGGCCAATTCCTTGCCTGCTTCGGTCGGGATGCGCCCGGCGCGGCGGTCTGTTATTAATCCCGCCGCGTCCACGGAGCAAAAATTGCCGCGTGCCGCGACATCATCAGGGCCAAGTTCGAAGTCCGCGCCGAGGGCCTCGAGCGCGCCACGCCCGATCTCGAATTCGAGCGGATCGTAGCCAAAGATTGCCAGGTGACCGGGGCCACTGCCAGGGGTGATCCCCGGCGCAACCGGCACGGTTAACCCCAGCGCAGATTGCGCAGCCAGCGCGTCGAGATTGGGTTTATGCGCAGTTTCTAGTTCGGTCTTGCCGCCGGGTTCCAGAGGCAGCCCGCCCAACCCATCCATGATGAGCAAGACGATTTTCGTCTGGGCAGGCACGATCAACTCTCGCAAGAATTTAAAATTCATCAAAACCTCCACGCCAGCGGGGAGCCAACGTCAGATCCCCTTTGGGGATGATAAGACCATGGATTCCGAAAAGACTCTTCCAACTCCAGAGACAAACGCATCGTAGGCGCGCCGGGTCTTGGCGTAATTGCCGTCCCGGTCGAGGGCGATCCCCCGTCCTACCCCGGAGACGACCTGCCCGATCCCGATTTCGTTTACCTGCGCTTCCAGTTTTTCCAGCAGGGCCGGGGCGCTGCCCGGCTCGGTGCTGCGGCCATCGAAGATAACATGGATAAAAACTTTCTCCAGTCCGTGTTCTTTTGCCATTTTCAATAAGGCCAGCGGGTAATCGATCGATCCGTGTGAACTCTTTTCGGTGAGCAAGCCGATCAGGTGCAAGCTGGCCTTGCGCTGGCGAACATCATGGATCGTGCGCAGAAAGACCTCGTTGGCATAGAAGGAACCGTCTTTCATGGCCAGGTCGAGGCGCACATCGTCCTGCAGGATGACCCTGCCGGCGCCGATGTTCATGTGCCCGGCCTCGGAGTTCCCGGCCTTCCCAGCTTTTAAACCCACTGCATCCCCCGCGGCCTGTAATTGGCTGGATGGATACTGTCGCAGCAGCTCATCCCAGACAGGAGTCTGGGCAAGGTGGATCGGGTTGGTGTCATCCTCCTTGCCGATGCCCCAGCCGTCGAGGATGATGAGCAGGATTCGGTGCCTGCCACCCCAGTTGTGACCGGGGGTCAGGGTCGCGCCATCCATGCAGGGCGGCTGCTTGAGGCCGAGGGCGGATAAAATCGTCGGGGCCACGTCCGCCAGTTTCCCGTCGCGCAGGCTCACGGTTGAGTGGTAACGGGGATCGATCAAAATAAATGGGACGGGATTGGCGGTATGGGAGACATGCGATGTGCCATCCGGGTTGGTCATCTCTTCCAGGTTGCCATGGTCGGCGGTGACGAGGGTCACGTTACCAGCGCGGCGGGCCGCCTCCACCACCAGACCCAGTCGACGGTCCACAAGCGCTGCACACTGGATTTTGGCTTCGTTGTTCGCCGTGTGACCGATGACATCTCCGTTGGCGAAGTTGGTCACGATCAAGTCGTACTGCTTCTCAATGCCGCGCAGAACCTCGTCGGCGACCTGCGCCAGGCTTAGTTCTGGCTCCTGGTCGAAGGGAATGCCCTTGGGCGAGGGAATACGCACGTCATCCTCGCCCGCGAACGGCTGGTTGTTCCCGCCGTTGAAGAAGAAGGTGACGTGGGCGAACTTCTCGGACTCGGAGGTGCGCAACTGGCGCAATCCGGCGCGGCTGACGATTTCACCCAACGTGTCCTTGATCTTGGTCGGGGCAAAGGCCACCGGCAGGTCTTTGAATTTTTCGTGGTAGAGGGTCAAGATGACGAAAGTCAGGTTCTGGAAGGCGGGGCGCGGGAAGTGGTCGAAGCCGGACTCGGCAAAGGCCTCGGTCAACTGGACTTCGCGTTCGCCGCGGCGGCAGCAGAAGATGACCGCGTCGCCATCCGCAATGCGACCGACGGGCTTGCCCTGCGCATCGACGAGGAGCAGCGGCTCGAGGGAATAGTCCGTCTGCCCTTCAGCATAGGCCGTTTTGACTGCTTCTGCGAGGGCGATCGCGCCGCGGGGGGAATGACCAGTGAACATAAGCACTTCGATTACCTGTAGGTCACGTTTCAAGCGTGACCTACTTTGCAGGAAAAATGTCGAGCAGCTGACGGAATTCGTGGATGATAATGTCGGGACGGTTCTCGTCGGTGATGGTCGCTTCTTTCAATTCTTCAGGAGAGATCATGATGATGATCATCCCAAAACCGGCGACACGCGTACCGGTTACGTCCCGTTTGAGGTTGTCGCCCACGTACACGCATTTCGCCGGTTCGACCCCGGCGCGTTTGGCGGCTTCGAGGTAGATGTCAGGATCGGGCTTACGCTTGCTGAAAACCGAAGAAAGTACGACGGATTTAAAATAGGGAGTAAAGCCGTCCGCGTCCATCCAATCGGGAATCTCCCGCGAGCCAATAAGGTTGCTGATGATCCCCAGGATGTAGCCCCTTTGGTAGAGTTCTACAACCACTTCCTTGCCACCATCCACCACCACCCGCCGACCCATGGACTGGCGGTACTGGTAGGTCAACTCCACGCTGACCGGCGCGATCTTTTCGGCAGGGAATTCCGGTACCAGCCAGCGCGTCCACAATTCCGATTCGGGGGCTTCGGTCAAATTCTCGAAGGCCCACTTGCGATAGGTTTTGTAGCGCGCGTCCAGTTTTTCGCAGAACGCATCCGGGTTCTCATCCGTACCGACCAGTTCGACAATTTTCCGCCGCGCCCGGGCCATGTGGACTTCATCCTTGACTAGAACACGGAGTGTGTTGCCCAAATCCAAGAAGATGGCTTCGATGTTGAGCTTCATATCTCCTATCTCTCAACTGCCATTGGGGACATTGCGGAGCGGAAAAATATCCAGCAGTTCGCTTAATTCTTGAATAACTTTATCAGGCTTGTGTTCGCCCGTGGGAGGTTCTTTCTTGAGGGTATCCGGTTCCAGGAGGACAATCATCATCCCATAACCGGCTGCTTGCGCGCCCTCGACATCCCGCACCGGGTTATCCCCAACGTACACGCAGTGCCCTGGCTCGACGCCGACCCGGCGCGCCGCTTCGAGATAGATTTCTGGATTGGGCTTTCGTATTCCAAGTTTCGAAGAAAGAATAACCGCTTTGAAGTACCCGGTGAGGTTATCTGCTTCCAGCCAGTCAGGGATTTCGGTTTCGGTGATAGTGTTGGCAATAATCCCCAATATGTATCCCCGCTTGCTCAGTTCGATGACCACATCCTTGACATCCGGGCGCGGGACACGGCGGCCATCGCAATCACGCCACAGGCGGGTCAACTTCCCCGATAGCGGCGCGATAGTTTCGGGCGGGAAATCCGGCAGCATCCATTGTGTCCACATTTCCTTTTCGGAGGCTTCGATCAGGCGCTCTTTGGCTCGTTTCCGCAAGACTTTGTATCTATCCTCCAGCAGAGCGAAAAAAGTATCGGGAGACATTTTTGCGCCAGTCAACTCAACCAGCTGCTGTTTTGATTGCGCCATAAAGGCTTCGTCTTTGATAACGATCCGCAGCGTGTTGCCGACATCCAGGAAAATAGCTTCAATGTTATGATACATCCTTCGCCTTTCGTGGGTAAGTGGAACAGGAGAGACTTTCAAATTCATGAATTATGAAATATATCTTTCATATGCAAATC
>JALHUM010000300.1 GCA_022865905.1 Anaerolineales bacterium
CCAAACACATCCTCCTCGGCATCACCGGTTCCATCGCGGCTTATAAGGCCGCCGACCTGGCCTCCAAACTGACCCAGGAAGGCGCGCAGGTGGATGTAATCCTGACGCCCGCAGCCGAGAAATTCGTCACGCCGCTCACTTTCCAATCGGTCACTGGGCGAAAAGCTTTCACCGAGGCTGACCTATGGGGCGGCGAGGCGCACGTGCTGCACGTGGGACTGGGTCATAGCGCGGATCTGCTGGTCATCGCGCCCTGCACCGCCAGTACTATGGCAAAACTGGCGCACGGCATTGCTGATAACCTGCTGACCATCACGGCATTGGCCGCTCGCTGTCCCATTTTTATCGCCCCAGCCATGGATGTGGTCATGTTCAGCCACCCTGCCACGCAAGAGAATTTGAAGATTCTCGTGGAGCGTGGCGCGTGGATCGCTGGCCCCGCTGAGGGGCGCATGGCTTCAGGATTGGTCGGCAAGGGGCGCATGATCGAACCGGCCGAGCTGCTCGGCCACATCCGGCTGGCTTTAGGCAAAAACGGCAAGCTGGCTGGCAAGAAAGTGGTCGTCACGGCTGGCGGGACGCAGGAGCCGCTCGACCCGGTGCGCGTGCTCGCCAACAGGTCATCGGGTAAGCAGGGCTACGCCCTGGCACAGGCCGCGATTGATGCGGGCGCGCAAGTGAAGCTCATCAGCGCGCCGACTGGCTTAATCCCACCTGTTGGGGCGCGCCTAGTGGAAGTCCGCACGGCGCAGGAGATGCTGGAGGCCGTGCTGGCCGAATCTGCCTCAGCCGATGCGTTGCTTATGGCGGCCGCGCCAGCCGACTTCCGCCCGAAAACGGTCGCCGGGGACAAGCTAAAGAAACGGGAAGGGATTCCACAGGTCGAGCTGGAGGCCGCGCCGGACATCCTCGAAACGGTAGCAGGCCTCGGGTCCGGAGAGAAACGGCCGCGCCTGGTGGTTGGGTTCGCCGCCGAGAGTCACGATCTATTGGAGAACGCCGCCGCGAAACTGGCATCCAAAAAACTGGATATGATCGCCGCCAATGACATCACTGCCTCCGACGCCGGTTTTGGCGCGGATGCCAACCGTGTCACCCTGATCTACGCTGACGGCAGGAAAGAAGCCTTGCCGCTGATGAGCAAGACAGAAGTTGCGGAAACAATCGTCGCACGCGTCACTGCTCTACTGGAGAACAAGTGACCCGCATCCTGGTGATCTCCGATATTCACGCCAATTTGACCGCGCTGGAGGCCGTGCTGGCCGACGCTGGGGAGGTGGATGAAACCTGGTGCCTGGGGGATCTCGTCGGCTACGGCCCAGATCCAAACGAATGTATCCATAGGATCCGCAGCCTGCCCAAACTGACCTGTCTGATAGGCAACCACGATACGGCCGCGATCGGCAACCTGGCGCTGGTGTCCTTCAATCACGATGCCCGCCGGTCGCTCGTGTGGCATAAAGAAACTGTAACCAAAAAGAATTTGACATTCTTGACCGGCCTGCCGAGCGACGTAGTAGTCTGCGGCGAGGTCTCACTGGCGCACGGCAGCCCGCGCGACCCGATCTGGGAGTACGTAATGAACGCCTTGACCGCCCGCATCAACCTGGGCTTCTTCTCAACGCCCTGGTGTTTCATCGGGCATTCGCACATGCAGGTGGTGTTCCAGCAATGCGCCAGGCGAGACAGCGTAGACATCGTCGTCCTGCCTCCGGGCGAAGGCTATGAACTGACCGAACGTGCCATCCTGAACCCAGGCTCGGTCGGACAGCCGCGCGATCGCAACCCCCGGGCTGCCTACGCGCTGTTCTACCCTGAGAAGAATATTTGGGAGCCGCGCCGGGTGGAATATGACATCCAGGCGGTGAAGACACGCATCCTGGAGGCTGGCCTGCCGCCCCGTCATGCTGAACGGCTGGCAGGAGGCTGGTGACATGGCATCCAATCGCGAGCCGCAATGGCGGGAGTGGGCCAGGCGCTTGCAAGCCCTCGCCCAGAACGGCTTGACTTTCTCCCGGAATCCCTTTGAGATCGAGCGTTACGAATCCGTGCGGCAGGTCGCGGCGGAGATGATGGCAGCCGGTTCGGGCGCTGATCTGGAGATGATCCTGGATCTGTTCAAGGATAACGTGGGTTACATGACCCCCAAAGTGGACACGCGCGGGGTGGTCTTCCGTGATGGCGCCATCCTGCTGGTCAATGAGTTATTGGATCACAAATGGACATTGCCCGGCGGATGGGCCGACGTCAACGAAGCTCCCAGCGTGGCCGTAGTGCGCGAGATCCGCGAGGAGGCCGGTTTCGAGACGCGCGCCGTGAAGCTGCTGGCCGTCCGCGACCGCACGAAACAAGGCCACCTACCGCCTCATCCCTTCAGTGCATACAAACTATTCTTCCTCTGCGAGATCACCGGCGGCGCGCCGGCCGAAAGCATCGAGACCAGTGGAGCTTCCTTCTTCCGAGAGAATGAGATCCCAGAGCTATCCCTGGCGCGGGTAACCCCATCCCAGATCACTCGCATGTTCGAGCATTACCGTCACCCCGAATGGCCGACGGATTTCGACTGATTAGAGAGCGTTTGGGTATCTAAGATTCGACCACAGATAAACGCTGATTCAGAGTGATAAACATAAAGGAACTTTTTCAAAACACCTGCGTCTATAACGCAAAACCTATCCGCAATTTTCTCTCATGTAGCCAGTAGACTACCATCCAGAAGGAGAAGCCATGTCCAAGCGAACCGTTCTCGTAATTTTAATCATTGCCGCGCTGCTGTCTGCCTGCGGCGTTCGAGCAGCCAGCGCTCCGTCGCCAGAGATCTATTCCCAGCCGGGAGGTGTTGTGCAAGAATCCGCCGCGCCAATGGAAATGCCCTCGGCCGACGTTTCCAAGACAGCGGTCAGCGGTGTCGCCAGCGCCGCCAACGCCACGACCTCGGATCGGCTGGTCATCATGAACGCTGACCTGACCATCGTCGTCAAAGACCCGCAGACCAAGATGGACGCCATCTCCCAGATGGCAGAGAGCATGGGTGGGTTCGTGGTTTCGATGAATATGTACCAAACTTACATGCAGACCGGCGAGACCGCCCCGCAAGGTTCCATCTCCATCCGCGTCCCGGCGGACAAACTGGACGCCGCCATTAGCCAGATCAAAGCCGATGCTGTCGAGGTGCAAAACGAAACACGCACCGGAGAAGATGTGACCGCGCAGTACACGGATCTGAAAAGCCAATTGACCAACCTGGAGTTGGCCGAAAAGGAACTCCAGGCCATCATGGAAGAAGCCAAGAACAATCCCAACAGCAATACCACGTCCAAGACGCAAGATGTGCTGGCTGTCTATAATCAAATCGTTTCCGTGCGCGGGCAGATCGAACAGATCAAAGGCCAGATGCAATATTACGAGCAGTCATCGAGCTATTCGCTCATCAACGTGACCCTGATCGCCGAGGAGACGATCAAGCCAATCGAAATCGGCGGCTGGAAGCCTCAGGGCGTGGCACGCGACGCCATCCAGGCGTTGGTGCGCTTCCTGCAGGGGTTCGTCAACTTCGTGATATGGTTCGTGTTGCTCGTCCTGCCGGTGATTATCGTCATCTTCGGCCCGATTGCGCTGGTCGTCTGGGGCATCGTGGCCGCTGTACGCAAGCACAAGGCAAAGAAAGTAAAGAAAGCCGCACAGCCCAGCAAGCAGTAACCAGTGATCAGTTTTCAGTAATCAGTAGACCTGACAGGTTCCCCAAAAACTTGTCAGGTCTTATATAATCAAGGGAATGGACAAACTCGCCCGCGAGGCGCAACAACTCTTCGGCATCCACTTGACCGGACGGCAGGTGGTGGCCTTGATGAATTACGAGCGCGAACTGCTAGACTGGAACCAGAAATTCAACCTGACCGCCATTCGTGACGTGGAGGGTATCCGCACCAAGCACTTCCTGGATTCGTTCTCCTGCGTGCTGGCCTGGAAAGGGAATCCCCCGACGCGCCTGGTGGATGTCGGCACCGGCGCGGGATTCCCTGGCCTGGCGTTGAAAATCCTGTATCCTGCCATGCGCCTGACTCTGGTCGAATCGGTCGGCAAGAAGGCCAGGTTCTGCCGCCACATCGTGTCCGAGATGAAAATGGAGGGTGTGGAGGTGCTCACGGCGCGCGCCGAGGAGGTTGGGCAGATGGGCGTGCACCGCGAGCAGTACGATTGGGCCGTGGCCCGTGCCGTGGCCGACCTGCCTGTGCTGGCGGAGTATCTCCTTCCCATGCTACAGGTCAACGGCCACATGCTGGCGCAGAAAGGGGTCAGCGCCCCGGCGGAAGTCCACAAATCGGAGCAAGCTCTGAAGATTCTCGGCGGCCAAATGCGCCAGTTGATCCCCGTTACGCTGCCGGGCGTAGCCGATGAACGCTACCTGGTGGTGATTGATAAAGTCGCCGCGACGCCCGGGCAATATCCACGCAAGTCGGGTATCCCGGCGAAGAAGCCGCTGTGACCGAAATGCAGTTAAAACTGCACCAACAAGACCACGTAGCCAACCTTCGTCAGTTGATCCCCACAGTTCGGGGGCTGGGTGTCCACGAAGGTGGATTCGCGATTTGCTAACGGCGACACTTGCACCTACGACAAGTGCAAGTATCGGTGTTTATCCCTATCTTTGGTTGCTTGGTAGTAGCCTGCTTTCGGCTACCATTGTCGTGATGCCGGAGAGCAAAAAGGGCTAATAAGGAAGTTTTTTTACACGACACCTTAGCAGCCCTTCTCGGGTACGATCCTGATATCATCCAGCTTATTGGGGATCATGCACAGGAATTCGAAATCTTCCTCGCCAACATTCTGATACCAGTGCGGTACGCCTTCAGGGATAAAGACCACGTCCCCAGCCTTGACCTTGTACTCCTCGCCGCCAATGCCGATGCGGGCATGGCCGCATAGCACGTACTGCTCATGCTCCACCGTGTTGGTATGGTTAGGCATCCCACCTCCAGGCTGCATGACGAAACGCCGCATGGCAAAGTTCGGTCCCTCCTGCGAAGAGATGAGCACCTGGATGGTGGTTTTATCCCCGGCCTTGACGACTTGCGGTTGGACATCGTTCGCACTTTTAACAGGCATGGTCAATTCTCCTCGAAATTGGACGCGGAAACCTTTACAGGCACAGGCGAGCGCGGAGGCACGCGGACAAACTAATCCTTTTCCGCGTCTTTCCGCGTTTTCACCTGCACTTGCCGCAGGCCGTCTCGCCCCGGCGGGCTCCCGGCCCGAACGGGGTGCAAGTGTCCGCGTCCCATAACTTTTATCTTTCCGGATTCCACCTCCCAGGTCTCGGCCTTCTCTACAAAGCCAGGGGAAAATAATTTCAAATCGGTCGTGGTCAGTAGGGCCTGTTCACTTTTTTCGACATAAGCCAACAAATCAGCGCGGCGCTGGATGTCCATCTCGGCTAGCACTTCGTCAAGCAGCAGCACAGGCCATTGGCCAGTCCTCTTCTTCATCCATTCGACCTCGGCCAGCTTGAGCGCCAGCAGGGTCGTGCGCACCTGACCGCGCGAGCCGTAATCGCCTAGGTCAACGCCATTTGCCAGGAAACGCAGCTCGTCGCGATGCGGCCCGATGGTCGTCATGCCGCGCGCGATCTCCTCGCTGCGAACATCCCGCAACCGTCGCAGAAAACCCTGCTGGATTTCTTCCATAATCAGCTTGCTCCTGTCAACTGGCTCGTTGAGCAGCATCGCGATCTGTCCTGGCGGGCGCGGCAGCGGGTCGTAGGCCGGCAGGTAGTTCAGTCGCAGCACCTCCTGGCGGTGGGTCAGCTCGAAATGCACGCGGACGGCCAATTTCTCGATCTCCTGCACCGCCTGGATACGGGCCAGGATAATCTGCGAGCCGCTGCTCGCCAGGTTAGCATCCCAGGGATCCAGTTGCGAGGCGTCCCCGCCGCGCTCGTTGAGCAGCTTGAGCAGGGCATTGCGCTGCGTCAGCGCCTGGCCGTACTCGTTCAGGGTGCGGGCATACGCTGGGATCGTCTGCGCCAGCGCCAGGTTCAGGTGACGGCGACGCTCTTCCGGGCCGCCCTCGATGATCTGCATCATCTGAGGGATGAAGATGACCGCATTGAAATGGCCGATCACCTCCGAGAGTGGACGCTTGACCCCGTCGAGAAGGATTTCCTTGCGAAACCTTTGGCCGTTCAAACCACTCGGTTCAAGAATCAAGCGGACCTCGAGCTTGTGCGCTGTTGGCCCGCGCGTGTACTCTGCTACTAGGCGCGCCACCGCTAACTCCTGGCGGGCGGCGATGAAATTGACCAGTTGCCGGTCGAGGTGGGTTTGCATGGACGTGAACGCCGCCAGGAAATAGACCGCTTCCAGCACGCTGGTCTTGCCCTGGGAGTTGCTCCCCACCAGCAGAACAACCCGCCGGGGAATATCCACATCCAGGCGGGCGAAATTGCGAAAATTTGTCAGAGAGAGGTGAGTGAGGTACATATCAGTTCGGACCTGTCCCCCGCCTTCGGCACCCCCTTCCCTAAAAGGGAAGGGGGATAGGGGGTTAGGTCAAAAGGGGTTACACGTTGTCCACCACCGCCTCCTCCGGGGCGGGTTTCCAGATTTTCGTGGCGCGGTCGGTAAAAACGACGCCGTTCAAGTGGTCAATCTCGTGCTGGATGATGCGCGCCAACCAACCCTTGGCTTTGATGCGCATCGGCTGGCCGCGCCGGTTCAGACCCTTGACCGTCACCGCCAGCGAACGCTCCACCTCGCCCAGCAGCCCAGGGACGGAAAGGCAGCCTTCCACACCCACTTCGGTCTCTTGAGGGATGGCCTTAAACTCCGGGTTGACTAGCGCGTATAGCTTCTTGGGGACGGTCTCGTCCTCCTCGTCGCCATATTCGACCACGATGACGCGCTCTGAAACGCCCACCTGCGGAGCCGCCAGCCCGACACCCGGCGCGGCGCGCATGGTGTCGATCATATTGTCAATCAGGGTTTGCAGGTTGCCGTCGAATTTGGTCACCGGCCTGGCTTTGCGGCGCAGGATTAGGTCCGGGAGAGTCGCGATGTCACGTATCGTCATAGAGCATCCACCAATAAAATGATTCCAGCGGCGCTATTGTACATCACTTTGGCTGGCTTTTTTTTCCTGCTCGCTGCGGATTTCCTCGCTGCTGCGATGATATTCTGCGAACACATCGGCTAGGAAATCACGTTCAGAGATATTTTCCGCTTCCCTTTTCTTTGCAACGTGCGCTATTCTCCGTTGGTCAATATCCAACTGAACAGCGACAGGATTGTAGACATCTTCAAAGACTAGTTCCATACTGCCTACAGAGATATAGACATTCCCAAAGTTGAACATTACACCCAATAAACCGACTCGTTCCGCTTTTGTACTCAAGATGTTTTCCAACGGTGCGGATCGGCGTTGCTCTGTTCCAAAAGGCTTGCGATCAATGTCGAGGATTTGATCTGGGGTAACCTGGAAAATATCATTACTCCAATCCAAATACTGATATACCCACCAGAAAATTAAGGGAACCATCACAATCAATAAGACAAGAAACAGCGGGTCAATGAGCACATGTCCTTGCGTGGTCGTGATCAATGCCAAGTGTTCTACCTGTGCAAGATTCACCAGGCGCGCAATGATCGCACCAGTGAACGCAAGATAAAAAATCGTAGGCCAGCTGACCTGTTCCAGTAAGACGAATAGATGCTTACGATAGGTGATTGTTCCGCCCTCTTCGAATCGCAGCCTGAAAATATCCCGACTTAGGATCATGAGTATGCTGGGTCTGTACGAACTCACGGGTTTGGGTTTAGCCCTCGACTCTGAAAGAGCCGGTTCGCTTACTTTCGCCAGGCCTAGCTTGACCCGTAGGGCCTGCTTCATGGCCTCGACCTCTTCTCGACGGGAAACCTCCCTACTTCTGTGCCAATACTCCTCTACAATTGTAGCCGCCTGTTGGGGATGGCTGACATAACTCAAGGGGATTCGCCCAACGAAGGTGCGCACAATGACATCCCCATAATCCAACATCCGGCCAGTCATGCTGGTTTGCACACCCACTGAAAGGATGGTGCTGAGGGGCGCTTCCTGTCTGCTATCGTAGATACCAATCACCTTCTCCAACCAGACCACGCGCTGGTTCGTCACGATGTAATAATCGTTTCCCCAGTCGATCCCCTTCCAAATCGCCCAACCAATAATAAAGAGCACCGCCAGTGCGTCTATAACAATCGGGATTTTCGTCCGCATGAAAGTAGAAAAGCCAAGCAATATCAGGAACATAAGCAATGTAAATACCGGCCCGATCAAGGCCTGATACAGCAAGACTGAGTGCTTGCGCGCCAGGAAATAAATGACTTCGTCTGGGCGCAACCACTTAAAGCGTAATTCATGCGCTAACCGACGGCTAGATATCACAATTGCGAGATTGGTCTTGAATTTGGGTAATTGTTTTATGAAATTCACGAAATCCTGGCGGGCTAACACCAGCAGAAGAGTTTCCTCTTCTGTGCTGACGGAAGCGTATTGAGGACCGCGAAGAGTTACCCCCATCTCTCCGAAGAAATCTCCCGCCACAAAAACAGCCAATTGTTCTTCAGCCCCTTTCCGTGTCCGGGTGACACGCACCTTACCGCGATAAATCAAGAAGAAACGATCCGAGGATTTACCTTCTGCCAAAACAACCTCTCCCGCTGGATGAGTCTCTTCTTCCAGTTTACTGGCCACAGCGGTGACCTGTTCATCCGTCAAGCCGCGGAAAATGTGTATCTTCCTGAGAAAAGCGATTCGTTGGTCTGATTCAATCGTCATATTTTTATTCTAGCATATATCAGGGAACATGGCGCACGATAGTACAGCCGTAGGGCGCGGTCTCCGCCGGGTCCGGGCTTCGACCGGCGGACAACGCCTCGACGGCATCCTTGAGAAAGGAACGCGTCGCCTTGCGCTGGCGGAAGGTGACATCGTCGAACGCGCCGCGATAACGCAGGATGCCGTCCGCGTCCACGACGAACAAATGGGGCGTGGTCTGCGCCTCGAAGGCGTCCGGGACCTCTGTCCTGCTCCCCAAAAACACCGGTGCGAGTCCACGTTGACGCGCCGTCACGGCCACCTGCGCCTCGTTTTCGTTGGCATTCGCAGCGATTGTCAGCAGAAGGACCCTGCCACCCCACTCTCGAAGATAACGTACCAGCTCCCAGTCAACACGCTCAGCGAAGGGACATTCCGCCGACCAGAAGTTGAGGATGACGATCCGGCCGCGTTTCTCGCTCAAGTTGTGAGTTTGGCCGGATAAATCCGGCAGAGAAAAGTCAGGCGCAGGCTGGTTGAGTTCCATATGCGGTGAATTATACCTGCTCTGGGCGGGGCTAAGCCCCGTCCAGAGAGCGGCTTCTGGTACAATCACCCAATGAAACGCTGGCAATTCTGGCTTGGGGTGCCGATAAGCGCCATTTTCTTGTATTTCGTCGTCCGCAAACTGGATTGGGCTGCGTTCTGGTTTTCGCTCAAAACCGCCAACTACTTGTGGATCATCCCTGGCGTGGCGGTCTACTTCGTCGCGGTCTGGGCGCGCGCCTGGCGCTGGCACTATTTGCTTAAACCCGTCAAATCAATCAAAACCAGCGTGATGTTCCCCATCACCTGCATTGGCTACATGGGCAACAACATCTACCCGGCGCGCGCTGGGGAAGTGTTACGGGCCGTGGTGCTCAAACGCCGCGAGGGTGTACCCATTTCGGCTTCGCTGGCCACCATCATCGTCGAGCGCATCTTCGACGGGGTGGTGATGCTGGCTTTCGTCTTCGTCAACCTGACGCAACTGGCAAAACTGGCGGAGGTGGTCGTGCCGGTGGGGAAATGGGAAGTGACGATTCAAGACCTGGCCATTTGGGGAAGCGTTGCCTTTTTCGGCGCGCTGCTTATCTTCCTGCTGGCAGCCATGTTCCCGAAGGTGACGGTGAGGATCGGCCAGTGGTTCATTGACCGCCTCCTGCCCAAGCGCATCCATGCGCAGACCAGCGGCATTATGCACAAATTCCTGGACGGGCTGGAATCACTGCGCTCTCCAGCCAATGTTCTGATGGTTTTCATAACGTCGGTCATCATCTGGCTACTGGAAACAGTGAAGTACTGGTTCGTGATGCATGCCTTCAGTTTCGAGGTCAGTTTCTTCACTTTGATGCTGATGAACGGCGTGGTCAACCTGGCGACGACCATCCCGGCCGCGCCCGGCTACCTGGGCACCTTCGACGCCCCCGGTATTGCTGTTTTGCAAGCGGATGGCATTGACAAAGCCATTTCCACTGGTTACACCCTTGTCCTGCATCTTGCCTTGTGGGTGCCAATCACAGCCCTGGGCGCGTACTACATGACGCGTGAGGGCATCAAGTGGAGCGATTCGCTGAGAAAGGAAAATTAACCGCGAAGATGCGAAGGGCGCGAAGAATTTCTTCGTCTCCGCGAAGAGTCTTCGCGGACTTCGTCCCTCGCGGTTCGATTGGAGAATTGCAGATGAAAATCGCCATCATCGGTGCCGGCTTTGGCGGCATGGCCGCCGCGTATGACCTGGCGAAGGCTGGACACAAGGTAACCATATACGAGGCGGCAGAAACCGTCGGCGGGCTGGCGAGTGGATTCAAAGAGCCGCATTGGGATTGGTGGGTGGAGAAGTATTACCACCACTGGTTCGCCAGTGACCGGCACATGCTCGGCCTAATCCGCGAATTGGGCTGGGAGGACAAGGTGCTCTTCCCGCGCCCGTACACGGTCATGTATCATGAGGGGAAATTCTACCCATTCGATTCCATCCTCAAGGCGATCCTCTTCCCTGGCCTGGGCTGGGGCATGGACAAGATCCGCTTCGGGCTGGTCGGGCTGTACCTACGCCTGACGAACAACTGGAGGCCGCTGGAACAGTCCACTGTAGACGCATGGATGCGCAAATGGGCGGGGGACAAGGTTTACGAGCTGATGTGGGAGCCGCTGGTGGTCGGCAAGTTTGGCGAGCGCTACTACAAACAGGTGACCATGGCCTGGATGTGGGCGCGGCTCAAGGCGCGCACCACGCGTCTGGGCACGTTCGAGGGCGGCTTCCAGAATTTCGCCAACGTGTTCGCGGATCGGCTGCAGGAGATGGGAGTCGAGATCCGGCTTCAGACGCCGGTCACGCTCATCGAGCAGGAGACAGGCACGGACAGGGTAAGCGTCCGCAGTGAGGTGACTGAGGCGTATGACAAGGTGTTGGTCACGCTCTCGCCAGAGGCGATGAGTCGGCTCGTCCCGTCTCTACCGGAAAAATATTTAAGCGGGCTGAGGAGCATGAAGTCCATGGGCGCGGTGGTGATGGTACTGGCGCTCAAGCACCAACTCTCGGAGGAGGGCTACTACTGGTACAACCTGCCCAAGTCGGCGGGCTACCCGTTCCTGGCACTGGTGGAGCACACCAATTACGTCGGGGCGGAGCACTTCGGCGGCGACCACATCGTCTATATGGGCGATTACCTGGAGCCGGAGCATGAGTTCTTCCGCCTGAGCCAGGAGGAGCTGCTGGAGCGCTTTTTACCCGCTCTGAAGAAGTTCAATCCCAGGTTCGAGTGGGACTGGGTTAAGAAGTCCTGGTTGTTCCGCACGGCCTACGCCCAGCCGGTGCCGCTGGTGAATCACTCGCAGAACATCCCGGACATCAAGACGCCGGTTGAGGGTGTGTATTTCGCCTCGATGAGCCAGGTCTATCCCTGGGACCGGGGGACGAATTTTGCGGTGGAGATTGGGAGGAGAGCGGCGAGGATGATGGTGGAAAAGAATTAACCACGAAGAAAACGAAGAGGCACGAAGATTAATAGCAAAAGAAGAACGCCCTTTCCGGGAGGAGAGGGCGGTTTACTTTCTTCCACCGGATTTAATCAACCCCGTGGCTTTGTGCATCTCCAGCCAGTTGTGCCGCTTCTTCCGTTCAGGACTTGCTGCCCCAGATAAACAGCCAGGCCACGCCAGCGTCTATTTTCCAATGACGGAAGGAAGAGCGGGTGAGGAGCGCTTCCATCTCCGCCGGGGTGTAACTGGCTTGGAGCGATCCCAGCGGCTCGTTGATGTTCCTGAGCGCAGATGGAACCACCACCGTTTGGGCAAACTTCATGAGCAGGTAGAAGAAACGGCGCGCATCCCGCCGCAGGTCGAAGAGCAGGAACTGGCCGCCGGGCTTGAGCACGCGCTGGATTTCGGCCAGGCCGCGCGCCGGGTCAGACCAGTGGTGCAAAGACAGGCTGCTAACGGCAAAGTCGAACATCCCATCGGGAAGCGGCAGGCTCGCGATGTCCCCCTCCCGGAATTCGACCCGCCCGGATAGTCCAATAGAGGCCGCGTTGGCGTCCGCCGCACGGACCATCTCGAGCGCCGTGTCCAATCCCAAAACGTGCAGTTGGGGGAATTCCCGGGCGATGAGCGTGGTCAAGCGACCGGGACCGCAGCCGATGTCGGCCAGGGTTCCCGTCGGGCGGTACCGGCGCAGTGCCCGCACGGTCATGCGCCGCAACACGCGAAACTGCGGCCAGCGGCTGATGCGATCGTACGCTTCCGCCGCCTTTGCATCTTCGATGCCCTCGAAACCCGGGCGGCGGGAGAGGCGAACCCGTGGCCAGGCGAGGGCGATCAATAGGATAACAAGGGCGGCAATGACCAGGATAGTATCAAACGTCATGTCATCTCCAATCTGGTGTAAAAAGCGGAGAAATAGCGGTGGGCTTTTTCCAGATCGAAATCGGGTTCCTGATCCATTCGTCCTCCTTCTCGGCACACAAAATTTAGACTAATATGCTCTCATTATAATCGAGCAGCGGAAGGTTGTAGAGAAACAGCCTCTGTGCTGACGAAGTAGTGTAAAATAAGCTCATCAAACCTTTCACCGCCGCGGCACGGCGGAGCCTGTAACCTTGTGAGGAGATAAATATGTTTCAAACTGTTATCATCGTCGGTAATTTGGGCCGCGACCCGGAGATGCGTTACACGCCCTCCGGGCAGCCTGTTACTTCCTTCTCTGTCGCCACCAACCGGCAGTACACCAACAATGCCGGTGAAACTGTCAAAGAGACTATCTGGTTCCGCGTCTCGGCCTGGGGCAAGCAGGCTGAAACCTGCAACCAGTATCTGAAAAAAGGCAACAAGGTGCTGGTTGAAGGCCGCCTGACGGCTGACCCGGCCTCCGGCGGCCCGCGCATCTGGACCAGTCAAGATGGCAGTCCACGCGCCTCGTTCGAAGTCACAGCAGGAACCGTTCGCTTCCTGACCCCGCGCGGCGGTGAGGCCGGCGAAGCTCCTGCGGCGGATGAAGCGGGCGGTTTCGTCGCTGCCGAAGACGAGAACATCCCCTTCTAAACCTACCTGGAGATCAAAATGACTCTCCCCCCTCCCCGGCCAGCCTCGCCGACACTGGAAGTGCCCACCGACCTGAGAATCGTCTATGCCAACCTGGTGCGCATTGCCCACTCCCCAGCCGATCTGGTCTTCGATTTTGCCCACCTCTTACCCGGCGAGCTAAAAGCGACCGTGGGCGCCCGCATCCTGATGTCGCCCTTGAGCGCCAAGCTGCTTCATCGTGCATTAACTGAGAATCTATCGCGCTACGAGGCCGCCTTCGGCGACATCGCCGTGCCGGGCAATTCGTCGCTGGCCGAGCACCTTTTCCGCCCATTCCAGCCACCTGAGCCGCCCAAGGAAGAAAAGTCGTAGGAACCAATGCACAGACTGGAAGAAATTGCCGATAAGATCCGGCAGGATTTTGACGTCCAGACCGCAACGCGTGACAAGGCACTGGCTCAAGCACGCGCCTTGACGCGCGCCTGCGCGCTGGCCATCCGGGCGGTCCACCGCGATGAGACGGATGTCATGCAGGCGCACCTCGGCGAAGCGCGCAAGTTGGCCGAGTCGTTGCGCAGCGACCTCGCGCAGTATCCCGACCTGTACTACGCCGGTTACACCCAGGACGCCCTCAAAGAGTACGCCGAAGCCAGCATCACCTGCGCCTTGATCCAATATCAACCGCTGCCCACCCCCGACGAGCTTGGCGTGATCCATCCCACCTACCTGAACGGCCTGGCGGAGGCCGTCGGCGAATTGCGCCGCCGCTGCCTCGACATTCTGCGGCACGGCTATTCAGAGGATGCCGAACACCAACTCGGCCACATGGACGACATCTATTCGGTGCTGGTCACGATGGATTATCCTGACGCCATCACCAATGGCCTGCGACGCCAGACCGATGTAGCCCGCAGCATCATCGAGCGCACGCGCGGCGACATCACCTTCAGCCAGCGCGGGGAACACCTCGAACGTTCGCTTTCACGCCTGAGCCAGCAGCTTCCCGGTTCAGACTCCCTCTCCCCCGTCCAGCCGGTCATCCCTAAAAACCCGGAGGATGAGAACTGATCGCCATGCCCAAGAGCGGCCGCCGTCATTTGCTCATCCTCTATAAGTACATGCTCGACCGTTGGTGGAAAGCCACGCTGACGATAGGACTAGTACTGCTGGCTCTGGCCAGCGGTCTGGGCGGGTTGCCCTTCCTCATGCCTCGATCCACTCTCCCAGGAGTGGATGATTGGACGCTTTGGGGGCTGACCGGCGCCGGTGGATTTGCCATTTTCCTCACCATCTTCTTGGCCTGCATCCGAAAATCAGCTTACGTACAGGCCTTCAGCGATCACCTGCGGCTGTTCACCCCCTTCTTGCGCCTGAATATCTCGTACAAGCGCATCCGGCGAACGTATAGCTCTGAAATGGGGCAACTCTTCCCTTGGGAAAACATGAGAGCCTGGAAGCGCGAACTGGTCCGCCCGCTGGCCGCTAAAACAGCCGTCGTCCTCGAACTGACCAAGTTTCCTGTCTCGCAGGTTGCGCTGCGCCTGTTCGTCTCGCCTTTCTTCTTCCCAGATAAAACCCCTCGCCTGGTGCTCCTCGTCCCCGATTGGATCGCCCTCAGCACGGAATTAGAGAGCCGGCGCGGCGCCTGGCAGGGTGCCTTTCACCAACCCCCTGAAACGCCGGGATCGAAACTGCTTTCGAGCCTGACCAATAAAAACTGATGAACCTGTACTTCGCCTGTTCCATCACCGGAGGGCGCGCGTTCGAGTCCGTCTACCAAGCCATCACCCGCGCTTTGCTGGAGGACGGGCACGAGGTTCCGACCGCGCACCTGGCCGACTCGGGAGTCAAAGCGCTGGAGTTGATCGTCAGCCCGCGCCAGGTCTACGATCGAGACGTGGACTGGATCCGGGCCTGCGACGCACTGATCGCCGAGGTCAGCACCCCCTCGCACGGGGTCGGGTACGAGGTCGCCTTCGCCTTGAGTCTCGGAAAACCGGTGCTGTGCTGCTACCAGGAAGGGCAACCGATCTCCAAAATGATCACCGGCAATAGTCACCCCAACCTCCACCTGGCGACCTATTATAATGTAGATGAAGCCGTGGAGGCGGTACGCGCCTTTCTAACCGCCCAGCGGTAGCATCCCCCGTAAAATTGGATTGTGAAGTTCATCACGAATTATCTGTGACTTTCCGCGCTATCTTTACCTGCCAATGTAGGCTATTATGTTTGCGGAGACGGGATTAGGACACCTCCAACTTGCTCATCATTGTCTCCTCCTTTGGCGAACGCCTCCGCCGGGTACTTACCCAGCGGAGGCTGTTCTTACTGAATGTATCCCCTTCGCATGTGGATGCTCGAATCCAGGGTCTAAGCAGAGCGGGCCATGACAGCCTCCGAGCGATAAGCCGGTAGGACTATCGTGAACGTGGTGCCCTGCCCGAGGATCGATTCCACCCAGATACGGCCTGCGTGATTATCCACAATTGACTTGACAATGGCCAGGCCGAGGCCAGAACCTGACACAGAGGCCGCAACGTTGCTGGCGCGGTAGAACTTGTCGAAGATGTGCGGCTGGTCAGCAAGCGGGATGCCTGGGCCGGTATCCGAGACGCGCAGGATCACTTGTTCTCCTTTCACCTCGACGCTCACCGAGATGTCGCCCCCCTCAGGTGTATATTTTATGGAATTTCCTATCAGGTTATCGAGCATCTGCCGCAAGTGGGTGGGGTCGCCGTGCAGAGAGGGGAGATGAGGGGATAGCTCGATATGCAGGTGCTGCTTTTTTGCGGCGATCTGGTTGGTCAGGTTGTCCAGGGTGTAGTTGAGAATGCCATCCAGGGGGACGATCTCCTTCTGACCCTCGAACCCGCTCTCGATGCGGCCCAGGTCCAGCAAATCGTTGACCAGACCAGTTATGTTGTGCACGCTGATCCGTACACGTTGGATGAATTCCCGTTGCTGGTCGGTGAGCGGCCCGACGCGATCCAGCAGGTCAACATAACCCAGAATAGCCGTTAACGGCGAGCGCAGATCGTGCGATACAGCGTGAACGAAATCGCTCTTCATCTGGTCAATTCGCTTGAAATAGGTGATATCCTGCATCGTAATGGCAACGCCGATGTCAGGGATGCGCGTGTACTGGGCATTGAAGACGCGGCCATCTTCGAAGTCAATCTCGTAGAACTTCAACGGATTGGTCGAAGTAGAATTGAGCAGCGAGCCCAAGCCGGGATGCGCGATCACTTCCAGGACATTTTGACCGGAAATTTCCTTCTGCCCTAAACCAAACGCCCTCCTCACGATCGGGTTCATCAGGATAATCCGGTTGTCACTATCCAGGATCATCACCCCATCTTCGATGTGTGTGAAGATGGTTTCCAGTTTTTGCAGTTCGTTGACGCGTTTCTCCAGCGAAGCGGTTGTGCGCCGGACTTCGCGCCGGGTCCAGTCACCGATGCGCTGGGCGCGCTTGAGGCTGTTTTCCACGGTGCGCATGATGTCGTCAATCCGCAGCGGCGGGGTAAGGATGTCGCTGACTCCCACCCGCAGCGCATCTTTGATGAACGCCGGCGAGTCCTGAGTGGCAAACAGAAGAATGGGCAGGGTTGGGAAACGTTCGAGCAGGTTGGAGGAGATTTCTGTCCCGCTGCCATCCTTGAACTTATCGCTGACGATCAACAGGGCGGGGGATGTCTCCTGCAACACCTTATCAAGCGCGGCCCGGTCGCGGGCGAATGCCACCTGATAGGATGCAGCCACCAGCGCCCGTTCGAATAACGGCAAAATATCAGGATTATCCAGGGCCAACAAAACGAGGTCAGATTTCGGCATTAGCTCACCTATGTACGAAATGTTAACCCTTCGGCGATGCAACTGGTCCGGAGGTTCTTTCTGCCGTAACCATCTGGAGAATATGGCGCACTGCTGTCTCTATCGTACTCAACGCCAACCGCTGCTCTTCGGTCAAGAATCCCATTTTACCAGTAAGTAACAATTCGATGGGATACGTGATAAGCAAATTGTAACACTTTTACAATCAATTCCCGCTATCGGGTAAAATATCACCACTTTGAAATAAACTTCTCAGAAAAGTGGGGGATGGGGGTTCGCCCCCATCTTCCCCCCAATTATTGAGAAGATACCTATTATATATCCTCGGAGGCAGTACATGGACGATTATCTCTGGTGGCGCGACGGTATCATCTACCAAATCTACCCGCGCTCGTTCGCCGACAGCAACGGCGACGGCCTCGGCGACCTGCCCGGCATCATTGCGCGCCTAGACTACCTGGCCGACTTGGGCATTGACGCCATCTGGCTTTCCCCTTTCTACCCCACGCCCGACGCCGACTTCGGCTACGATGTCAGCGATCACACCGCCGTGGATCCGCGTTTCGGCACGCTGGAGGACTTCGACCGGCTGGTGGCCGAGTCGCACCGGCGCGGCATCCGCCTAGTCCTGGACCTGGTGCTGAATCACACCTCCGACCAGCATCCCTGGTTCCGCGAATCATGCGCCAGCCGCGACAATCCGAAGCGAGACTGGTATATATGGAAGCCCCCCTCCGTCTCCCCCCATTTTCGGAGAAAATGGGGGGAGAGCAAGAGGGGGGCTCCCAACAACTGGCAGGCTGCTTTTGGCGGTCCTGCCTGGGAATATGATGAAACCACCGGCCAGTACTACTTGCACATGTTCCTGGCCGAACAGCCGGATGTCAACTGGCGCAACCCGGAGGTGCGCAAGGCGCAGCTCGATGTGGTGCGCTTCTGGCTAGCGCGCGGCGTGGATGGCTTCCGGTTGGATGTGTTCAACGCCTACTTCAAAGATGCCCAATTTAAAAATAACCCTCCCAAGTTCGGCTTGCGCGGCTTCGATCGCCAGTGTCACGTTTACGATTGCGACCAGCCGGAGATGATCCCGCTGCTCAACGATCTGCGCGCCATCCTGGATGCTCATCCTGAGCACTACGCCGTCGGCGAGACATTTTTCGCCACACCTGAAAAAGTGCTGTACTACAGCGGTCCCGACCGCCTTCACGCCGCTTTTAGTTTCGACTTCACCCCCACCGACCTGTTCTACCCCTGGAATCCTGCCTGGTTGCTCAAGCAGATCGAACGCCGGGAAGCATTCTTCACAGGCGAGCACTGGCCTACGAACGTCTTCAGCAACCACGACATCCCGCGCACAGCGACGCGTTACACGCATGGCGAGCAGGATGCGCTCGCAAAAATCGCGGTGACGCTATTGCTCACCTTGCGCGGCACACCGTTTATGTACTATGGCGAGGAGATCGGCATGCGCGATGTTTCCCTGCGCCGCGGTGAGATCATGGATCCGCCCGGCAAGCGCTACTGGCCGATCTTCAAAGGCCGGGACGGCTGCCGCTCTCCGATGCAGTGGGATGACACACCCTACGCCGGTTTCTCGTCCGCCAAACCCTGGCTGCCCGTGCACCCGAATTACCATCAGCGCAACGTGGCCGCTCAAAACGAAGACACGGATTCGCTGCTAAATTTCACCCGAAAATTGATCGCCTTGCGGAAAGAGTACCCAGCCTTGCAGCGCGGCGAATTCGTCCCGCTATTGACCAGGCCGCGCGATGCCCTGGTCTATCTGCGCCGAACCGCCACCCAAACTGTGCTCGTCGCCCTGAACTTTCATGACCGGAGGGTGTGCGAGCCATTGGATCAAGACATGACCGGCAACCGCTGGCGATCATTGTTGACTGCAAGAGATGACAGCGCGGCGCTTCTTTCGGATAACTGCCTCGAATTAGCCCCGCATCAAGTATGCATGCTGGTTAGCCCCTGAACGTTGAGGCGGCAGTTCAACTGCCGCCTCAGCCAGTTTTCACGGGCAGACATCTTCCGGCGTGTAATCGGGATTAGCGTAGCCAAACGCCGTCGAACCGAGCGGGGATAGGATTTGACCAGCATGGGTCTCAGCGTAATCGCGCGCCGCCGGGCAACCGTGACTGCCGATTGCAACCCCTTGCAGGTAAGTATCGGCCATGTCGATGTAATCATGCCAATTGCCGGTTTCTGGGCCAGCCTTCAATTCAATGAAATAGCGCTCCGCCTCGTCCGTTTGACCAGACTGCGTGGAAAGCACGATCAGCTTGAAACGTGCGTAAGCGCCCAGGTTGGCCTGCTCGACCGGCGGATCAACCCAATCCAGTAACGCCTGGTCATTGATGACGCGCTGGTACAAAACAATGGCAGTCTCATAGTCCCCTGACTTGAAAGCCGCGTCGGCATCGTGCAGAGCATGGATGCGGTAACGCGGCGGCTCCAATGTCTCGCTTCTCACCTTCCAGCGGCCGCTGGCCGCGTCATAGCTCCAGGCGCGGGTGCGGATACGGTACGGCCCCGCCCCAACCGAGCCGAAGCCGGTACCGGTCACGTCCAAGGCATAAATCCCGCCTCCCGTGTCGCGAATCTTTATGTCTGGATAGGGCAGATCGTCGCTCGCGCCCTCCAGTAAATTCTCATACTTCGCCCCGTTCCAGGCCAGGATCTGTTCCTGCTCGAAACAAGTGGACGCGCCGCAGGTGCTGGTGCTCACCACCGCTTCGGCCTTGCCATCCGCGTTCATATCCTGCACGAAGTGGATAGCCGGCGCGCCGTAATAGGCAGAATCGGGCGTCAGATCGAAAGCTAGTATGTACTTCCCAATCTGGCAATTATAGATCAACAACGTGCCAAGCGGGGGTATGGCCTCGGCATCTGATGATGTCACCGCGACGAGCACATCGTTCTTCCCATCGCCGGTCAAATCGCCTACTTCAGCATGGCTGCGATCCGCGTTCAGCGCGCTAACCTCCCCGCCGCTGTTCAGGTAGTTTAAGACTGTCTGCGGGTATTCCTCAAAACTGGCCGTGGAGGGTGGTTCGTGCGCCTGGGCTGGGACACACAACCCCTCGTCCGGCGTGGGCAGGAGCAGGGTCGAGGAAGGAGGCGGCGAAGCAGTCGGCACGGGAAGAGACTTTGGCGACCCGCAAGCCGTCAAAACGGTTAAAAGAGCGAGGGTAAAAACATGTTTCATAATG
Source organism: Anaerolineales bacterium (assembly GCA_022865905.1). Lineage (GTDB taxonomy): Bacteria > Chloroflexota > Anaerolineae > Anaerolineales > Villigracilaceae > CG2-30-58-95. The sequence continues at coordinate 20,406 of JALHUM010000300.1, forward strand.
CCTCATGGGGGAGTTGCGTTTTTCTTCCAAACCATTATACTAACAATTGATGGACATTCTCTCGGCGTTGTCTTTTATTCCGGGGAACGAAGCGGGGCGTCTGGAGCCGCTGGCACGTTACCTGCCGCCCGTGCCGGAGGGCGTCGCCGCGGCGTTCCTGGCGGAACATGCCCAATCCGCGGCTTGGGTGCTGGACCCGTTCGGAGCCTCCCCCCGGCTGGCGGTCGAGATGGCGCACGCCGGTTATCGTGTGCTGGTGGCCGTCAACAACCCGGTGGCGCGTTTCCTGCTCGAACTGGCCGCCGCGCCGCCTCCCAGGTCCGAGTTGCAGGCCGCGTTGTCCGAGCTGGCCGTCTCCCACAAAGGTGAAGAACGGCTAGAAACCCACCTGCAATCCCTGTATTTGACAGACTGCACTAAGTGCCAGCGCAGCGTCCCGGCGGAGGCTTTCATCTGGGAACGCGAAGGTAATGCGCCAATAGCGAGGATCATCCATTGCCCACAGTGTGGGGAAAGCGGCGAACGGGATGTCACGCTTGCAGACCGGGAACGCGCCAGTCAACTGGCTGCCACGACGGCTTTGCACCGTTCGCGCGCCCTCGAAAGGGTGGCCGCCCGCGACGACCCCGACCGGGAGCACGCCGAGGAAGCCCTGGCATGTTACCTGCCGCCCGCCGTCTATGCTCTGATCACCATCATCAACAGGCTGGACGGCCTGGCGTTCTCGCCTGAACGGCGCCGCTGCCTGCTGGCTCTGGCCCTGACCACCTGCGATGAGGGAAACACCCTCTGGCCGCACCCGGCGGAGCGGCCGCGCCCGAAGCAGTTGACCATCCCGCCGCGCTTCCGTGAAAACAATCTCTGGCTGGCCCTCGAAAGGAGCGTGGAGACCTGGGCAAGCGATGCGCCGCCCCTTCCGGTAACAATCTGGCCTGCCTCCCCACCCGAAAGCGGCGGTATTTGCTTGTTTGAAGGCCCGCTGCGTGAGCTGGCGCCGCGCCTGAAAGACACGCCCATCCAGGTTATCTTGGCTGCACTGCCGCGCCCCAATCAGGCCTTCTGGACCCTTTCGGCTCTGTGGGCCGGCTGGCTGTGGGGACGCCAGGCGGTCGGCCCGTTCAAGCGCGTCCTGCAGCGTCACCGTTACGACTGGAGCTGGCATGCAGCTGCTTTGTACGCGGCGTTCAAAAACCTTGCCCCGTACATCCCACTCAACGCATTATTCTTCTCGCTGGTCGCTGAACCGGAACCATCCTTCCTGTCCGCGGCAATGCTGGCAACCGCCTTTGCAGGTTTCGATTTGCAGGGCATCGCCATCCGCACCCGGCACGACCCGCTCCAACTCCTCTGGCAGCGGCGAGCCTTCATGCATCGAGTTACCGAAGAGTTCGACCGAACATCAGTTGGTCGTGCCATGCAAACCTATCTGGGGGAACGCGGCGAACCGGTCACTTACCTGCACCTGCACGCGGCTGGCCTTTCCACTCTGGCTGAAAACCACGCTCTGAGCTGGCGCGAGGAGGCGCTGGCGCAAATCCATGCCCCGATCCAGGAGGCGCTCGCTTCGGAAACTTACATCCGTCACGATGGCAGCCCACACAGCCTGGAGGTCGGGTTATGGGGATTGCACGAATACGCCCAGGAGAGCGACGCGCTGCCTGACAGGGTCGAAATGGCTGCTGTCCAATTCCTGCAAAAGCATCCTGTGTGCACACAGCGTGAACTGGAAGCGAACCTGAACGCTGAATTCCCCGGCTTGTTCACCCCTTCGCTCGGACTGATCAAGGAAATACTAGCTTCCTATGCGACCGAATCGGATGGACAATGGCGCCTGCGCCCTGAAGATTCCGCCTCGCTCCGCCGCGCCGACCTGGAGGCGGCTGGCCGCGCATTGGAGGCCCTCACCGCCCAACTGAGATATACGCTCATCCGACCTGATAACCCTCGTCGCCTGCTGCTGTGGCAGGAAAAAGGGGAAACAGTTTATGCCTTTTACCTGCTGGCTTCAACAGTCATTGGAAAGATACTTCGCGAGAACCTTTATCCACCCGAGCGCAGCCTGCTGGTCATCTCAGGTGGACGCGCCGGTCTGCTGATTTACAAGCTGCGCCGCGACCCTCAGCTCGATAAAATCTGGCACAACGGCTGGCGCGTGCTCAAATTCCGTCACCTGCGGAGGCTGGCCGAGTCACCTGGCCTGACGCGCGAGATTTGGGCGCGAGAATTGAGCAGCGATCCCATCGAGCCGCCGGAGCAGATGAAGATGTTTTGACAAGCGCACTCGGTAGTTTCGGTATCCACGATTTTCGCGCAAGTCATATGATATACTTTCCCTGTGCGGGGTTTACTTGACAGGCCTCTAGCCCTCAAGTAGAATACCCGTCACCCGAAATGGTAACGCAAACTGCTACCATAAACCGGGCCTGTAGCGCAGTTGGGAGCGCGCTTCAATCGCACTGAAGAGGTCGCGGGTTCGAATCCCGCCAGGTCCACAGGGTGCTGTATGGGCGGGTTTGAAACCCGCCCTACAACCTAAAGAACGGGCCCATAGCGCAGTTGGGAGCGCGTCTCAATGGCATTGAGAAGGTCGAGAGTTCGAATCTCTCTGGGTCCACTTAACTTAGTAGGTCGAATTGGCAATTCGACCTACAACATAAAGTCATGGCAGGAGTAGTAGGTCATCCCGCCAGCGAGAAGGGAGAGCGAGGTGAAAGCCCTTCAAGGCATCTACGGGAATGCCACAAGACTGAACTCGCCTGCTGCCCCTCAACTACGCTGCACTCCGCTCGGGGCAGACTGCGCTGGTGAATCCTGTAGTCAGCGCCGGGTAAGCCCGTTATAGCGGAAGAGTGGTCGGTTAGTCGGATCGTCGGTTGACCACAAGGCCAAGTGACTAAAAGACTTTGAGACTAACAGACAAACCGGGTGGTACCGCGGAGAAACCCTTCGTCCCTGATTGGATGAAGGGATTCTTGTTTAAACGTAACGCGTAAAACGTAAGCAGACTTGCATCACATTTTACGTTTTACCGATCTCGAAAAGGAGGTTCGCAATGAACGCAATGCAGGGAACGAACCAAAGTATTTGCACAATCCGCTGCCTTCTCGCGCGCCTCCTTGAGGATTGTAAGAATGACAATTAACCGCGAAGACGCCACACTTGCACCTGCTGCAAGTGCATGTGAGAGCGCAAAGAGTAATTCGCGTACGCGAAGAAACCTTCGCGCCCTTCGTACCTTCTCGGCGAATCGTTGATAAAACCGAACTCATCAGCCTCGAGGTAAGAATGAGCAACTACAACCCCAAAGAAATCGAACCGAAATGGCAGGCCAAATGGGAAGCCGACGGCCTGTACGATGCGGATATTGATCCCAAGCGGCCCAAGCACTACGCTCTGACCATGCTGCCATACACCAGTGGTGACCTGCACTTCGGTCACTGGTATCCGATGGCGCCTTCGGACGCACGCGCCCGCTTCATGCGCATGAATGGCTACAACGTACTATTCCCCATCGGCTTCGATGCCTTCGGCCTGCCGGCCGAAAACGCCGCCATCAAGCGCGGCATCCACCCGAAAGAGTGGACGTATGCCAACATCGAGAACATGCGCAAGCAATTGAAAAGCATGGGCTCCATGTTCGACTGGAGGCGCGAGGCCATTTCCAGCGACCCGGAATACTATCGCTGGACACAGTGGTTTTTCATTCAGCTCCATAAACATGGGCTGGCCTACCGCAAAATGTCGCCAGTGGACTTCTGCCCATCCTGCAACACCACACTCGCGCGTGAGCAGGTTTGGGGCGAGGACCGGCATTGCGAGCGTTGCAACACACCGGTCATCAAGAAAGATCTGGAGCAGTGGTTCTTCCGCACAACGAAATACGCCGAGGAATTGCTGGATTATGCCGCTATTGACTGGCCGGAGCGCGTGCGCGTGTTGCAGACGAACTGGATTGGCCGCTCGGAAGGCGCGGAAGTGCAGTTTCCAGTAGTCAGTGATCAGTCACCAGTGTCACTGAATACTAAACACTGTTCACCGATTACTGTTTTTACCACCCGGCCCGATACCCTGTGGGGTGCGACCGTTATGGTGCTGGCACCTGAACATCCGCTGGTGGACGTCATCACCACACCCGAACACAGGGCTGAAGTCGAGGCCTACAAAGCCCAGGCCGCCCGCCAGTCGGATATTGACCGCGAGGCTGTTGACAAAGAGAAAACCGGCGTCTGCACTGGTGGGTACGCCATCAACCCGGTCAACAGCGAACGCATCCCCATCTGGATTGCCGATTACGTCCTGATGACCTACGGCACAGGGGCCATCATGGCTGTCCCGGCTCACGACGAACGTGACTTCGCCTTTGCTTTGAAGTACGGCTTGCCCATTATCCCGGTCATTGACCGTCTGGATGGCATTAGCAAGAGCCTGATCTTCCCTGGCTCAGTGCAGAAAGAATTCGCCGATGAGCTGAAAGCCGCTGGTATCGAGTTCCACACCGGGCAGGTCGGAAATGCGGGCGAAGGCTTATATGTGACCCTGCGCCGTGAGCAAGTGGATGACTATGTGATGTTGATGCGCAAGCACCTGCTATCGAATAACTGGAATGAGATCGTCGGGTCGCGTTGGTTGTTCATCTTCGACGATGGCGTGATGGAGTTGGATTCAGTCGAGTCTGACCAAGCCATCCTGGCGCGCTGCAAATCCATTTACTCGCCAGTCAGCCCTAATCGCACGACGATGGAAATGGTCAACAACCTACCGTTCTACCATAACGTGCTCTTTCATACCGATTATGGCGACATGATCCACTCCGGCGAGTTCAGCGGTACGCCTGGCGCGATAGCGAAGAAGAAGGTCACTGAATGGTTGGAGAAGAAGGGCATCGGCAGAGGAGCCATCAACTACAAGTTGCGCGACTGGCTGATTTCCCGCCAGCGCTACTGGGGCGCCCCCATCCCGATGATTCACTGCCAGAAGTGCGGCTGGAATCCCGTGCCTGAAGACGACCTACCCATCCTGCTGCCCGATGACGTGGAATGGCTGCCGACCGGCCAATCGCCGCTGAAACTGCATCCGACCTGGAAGCAAGCCCAATGTCCGGCCTGTGGCGGGGCGGCCGAGCGCGAGACCGATACGATGGATACGTTCATGTGTTCATCGTGGTATCACCTGCGTTACCTGAGTTCGCAATATGACAAAGGCCCCTTCGACCAGACGGAATACGATTACTGGATGCCAGTGGATACGTACACGGGCGGCATCGAGCACGCCACCATGCACCTGATCTACACCCGTTTCTTTCACAAGGCGCTGCGCGATATGGGTATCACCGAAGGACCAGAGCCGATGCTGCAACTGCGCAACCAGGGCATGATCCTGGGCGAGGATGGAGAGAAGATGTCCAAGAGCCGCGGCAACGTGGTCTCCCCGGACGCGTTGGTTGAACGTCATGGCGCGGATGCGCTGCGCGCCTACCTGATGTTCGCCTATCGCTGGCAAGATGGCGGCCTGTGGGACAGCCAGGGCATCGAAGGCACGTCGCGCTGGCTGCGGCGTGTTTGGACGATGGTGTCCGACGCTTCGCGGGGGGTTGAGCCCCCGTTAGAGCAGGTGACAAAGAACCTGCGCCGCAAAGTCCACCAGACCCTATGTTCAGTGAGGCGCGACTTCGAACAGTTCGAGTTCAACACCATCGTCTCCTCGCTGATGGAACTACTGAATGAGATGGTCAAAGCCAAAGATGCCGGGGCCTACGGCACGTCCGCATGGGACGAGGCGATTGATATTTACCTGCGTATGCTGGCCCCGGTCTGCCCGCACATCGCTGAGGAACTATGGTACCACACAGGTAGGGGCGGGGCTGTGGTGGATGAAGACGGCGTGGTTTCTGAAAATGAGACCCTCCCCTACCAATCCATCCACACCCAGCCCTGGCCCAAAGTGGACGAGGCGGCCGCCAGGGAAGATGAGATCACCTTCCCGGTGCAGGTCAACAGCAAGCTGCGCGACCGGATCGTGATGCCTGCCAATGCCAGTGAGGAGCAGATCAAGTCCGCTGCGTTGGCGAGTGAGGCGGTACAGAAGTACCTGGGAGGCAAGAAACCGAAACAGGTGATTTACGTGAAGGGGAGGTTAGTGAATATTGTAGATTAAATCAATGACCGGTTCCTGCTAACACGTCGAGTGAAAGACACCGCCGACGCGCCGGCCCTGGCGCGCCAGTTCATTGTACAGGGTTATGGCTTCCTTCGTGTCCAACATGTGATATTCAACGCCGCGATCCCGCAGCAGCTTCTCGGTCTCCGGGCAGACGCCCAGGCGGGAGAACACGCCGCGCGCCAGGATCACGATCTCCACGCCTTTTTCCAAGACCTCTTCGAGATCGGCCGGTTGGATACCCGGCTCGTGTTGCGTGCCTGTTTCGTTCCAGTTCCAGGCGGTTGCTCCGCCGGTCCAGACTTTGCAGTCCTTGAAGCGGGATACTTGACCGCCAGCAGTGACTTCCATCTGCCCCCAGGCCAGGTTGGTAATCAAAGTTGCATCTTGTTCGTCCATACGTTATCCTTTGTACGACCAATCCCAGAACCAGTAAGCCAGTCCCTTCCACTTGCCCCACTTCTCGAACCTGGCTTCGACTTCTGCCGGACCGATAGGCTGGCTGCCATACCACTCGTGCGAAACGATTTTGAACGCCCACGTATCTATGGTCAAGAAGTCATAGCGTCCGAGCAGCATCAGCAGGTTGGCGGAGGCATACGCGCCGATCCCCTTGATTTTCATCAGTTGCTTGCGTAATTCCAGCGTTTGCAGGTCGGAATGTTTGAAGGTTTCCAGGTCGAGTTCACCCGACGCCGCGCGGACGGCCAACTGGTGGACATAGGGTGCGCGGTAGCCGAGACGGGTCTCAGCGCGCAGCACAGCCTCGGTCGTTCCGGCCAGCCGCTGCGGGGTCGGGAAGGCGCGGCGCCCTTCGTCTGCCCCTTTTGCTTCGGTATGTTCAGCATCAGGGCTTCGGTTCAGGGTCGGCAACGGCTCACCAAATTGAGTGACGAGATTGGCCGTCATGCGCTTGGTGGCTCCCCACAGTGTATTTGTGGTCAGGATGGTCTTGACCACATCCTCGAAGAACGTGGGCGAGCGCAGGACGCGGCCTTGCGCTTTCTTCTCGGCTTGCGCCAGCTTCAACTCATCACGCGCCAGGGCGTAGAACTCGGAGAAATCCATGTCGAGGCCGAGCATCCAGGCGACTGCGCGCTTCACCTCGCCGCACTCGGCTGCGGACAGCGCGCCAGCCACCTCAACCCTGACGCCGCCGGCAGCAGAGCGCAGGCGCAATTCGACAACGCGGCCAGACTCGAGCCGAAAAATATAGGAGAGCGTCTCGGTTTCTTTGTCGAAACGAAAGGGAGAGAGCTGCACCCAACCATGCGAGTTGACGACAGAGAGGAAGGAAAAGGGCAGGCGTGCGGAGAGGGTAAGGTTCATTTGTCCACCGTTGGAAAGAGGATGAATTCCGTAATGATCACACCGATCATCAGCACCGTCAGGGCAAGGCAGAAAAGGGTCAGCCCCCACCAGCGCGGCAGGGAACTCAACATTCCTGCCAACACAATCGCGGCCAATACCCCACCGGCGTTGGTTACACTGAGGGCCGGTCCGCCCAACGACCTCATCCTGAACAGCCACAAGGCTCCCCCGACCACCAGGCCCAGGATGCTGACGGTAAAGATGAGGATGAAGGTCTGGTTGCCGCTGAGGCCGAACAGACCCAGAACGAGGATGCCACAATACCCCAGACGGGAGGGAAGGTGGCTGTATTGTGATTGATACACGCTCACAAGGATCAGTCGGCCGAATATCGCAGCGTCGGCACCGACTGTCCAGTTTAGGGTCTGGGTCGCGCCGGGCGTGAGGGAAAGGGTCTGGCTGGTCTGTCTTGCGCCCCCAGGGTGGCTGACCTCCAACCTGACAACAGGTTTAACCAATTCGTCAGTGGGATTATCGAAAGTTGCAGTCACGAACCCTGATTCAGTTGTAGCGAGCATTAAAGGGCATTCCAAGGTTCTCAGCCCTGAGGTGGCTGAAAAAGATGTGTACAATCTCGCCTCGATCTCGCCCCACACAATCCCACCCGAGAGGGCCAATCCAAGCATTATGCCAAGAAAGAAGAAGACGATCCCCAGAGCGGCGAGGAAGAAGGATTTTTGTTTCATGACGACCAGACAGTAGATACGGGTGCCATTAAGGTTTTTCCATTCATTTCCATGGCAATGACCGGGCCAAGGTCACGCCTTGTTGAATCCATTCCTTCAAATCATCTTCGCTCCCGATCCCCTCCGCCGAAACCATTATCCAGCCCTTCATCGGCCGGCCCGTGATGTCGAAGGGTTTGACATGCGGCTTCATCATGGCCTGTTCGTAATGCTCGATGCTCAAACGGGCTATGAAATACTGTTTATGCACGCCACAGGCCATGTTGCCGTTGACCATGAACCCGACGCCGCCGAACATTTTCTTCTCGGTCAGGCCAGGGACACCATCAAGATGGGTTCGTAATCTTTGGACCAGATTTTCATCATAAGCCATTTCTGCCTCCTGGACTATCTAACCAATTTCCAGAATAACAGCCCCGCCAGCAGGGCCAGGCCCGCGCCGAAAAAGAACGGAGCGGATGCCCCGAAACCTGTCCAGCCAAAAGCCCCCTGCCAGAGTAAACCCGCAATCAGCGAGGCCGGGAAGGCGGTCAGCCCGACGGCAGCGTTGTAGAGGCCGTAGGCCGTGCCGCGCCGCTCCGGCGCGACCATGTCAGCGATCAGCGCCTTGCCAACGCCCTCGCTGGCCGCGTAGTAGATGCCATACAGCCCGAAGAGCATCCAAATCTGCCAGCCGGTGTGCGACAGGGCAAAACCGAGATAGACCAGCCCGTAGGCGATCCAACCGCCGATGATAAGCTTGCGGCGGCCAATCTTATCCGAGAGCGCGCCCAGCGGGCCGGAGAGCGAGGCGTAGATCAGATTGAAGGTCATCAGCATGAGCATCACCTGCAATACGTCCAGGCCGCGCTCCTGGCCGCGCAGGATAATGAAGGCGTCCGAGGAGTTGCCCAAGGTGAACAGGACGACAACTAAAAGGAAAGCCTTGAAGCGGTTGTCCATCCCTTTCAGACTGAGGATGGGGACTTTCGACTTGCCCTCCCCGTCCACATCGCGCGCACCCAGGGCCAGCACGAGAACCGCCAACGCCGCCGGGAGGATGCTGACCAGCACCGCGATCTGGAAGGTGCGACGGGTGAGATCCGCGGCTCCGGCCTGGGTCAACCAGACGATAACGGCGGCAATCCCCAGTCCGAGGAACGCTCCGGCGGTGTCTCCAGCACGATGCAGGCCGAAGGCCAGTCCACGCTGCTTATCATTGATGCTGTCTGCAACCAGGGCGTCGCGCGGCGCGGTGCGGATGCCCTTCCCCAGCCGGTCGCTGAAGCGGACGCCCAACACCCATTGCCAGGTCTCGGCAAAATAGAGAAAAGGCTTGGCAATGGTCGAGAGGCCGTAACCAGCCACGGTCAGCCATTTTCGCTTGCCGAGTCTATCCGAGAGGGCGCCGGAGTAGATTTTCATCAGGCTGGCGGTGGTCTCGGCGATGCCTTCGATCAGGCCAATGACTGCCGTCCCGGTCCTGAGCACGTTCGCCAGGAAGAGCGGGATCAGGTAGACGATCATCTCTGAGGAGATGTCGGTGAGGAAGGATGTGGCCGTCAGCACCCAGATGTTGCGGGGCAGGCTGCGCAGGCTTGTTTTGTTGTTATCCACGATGTTCTCCTGATTGTTACAGACAATTAGTAGTGTTTTGCCCGGCAGCCCGGGAATTTGGCAACCGCGTACCAGACAATCCCCAGAAAAGGCAGGATCCCCAAAAGGGTGATCATGAATTCGCCCGATTCGTTCCCTTCCCAGAGGAAGATAAAACCGAGACCTGCCAGGATGGGCAGCACCATGAAGTACTGGATCCAGGGGTAGAGGGGCAAATCCTGCCCGCCTAGCCCCAGCGTGCCGTGGAAAAACGACCAAGCCCCGCGCCGAAGATGAACATCAAACCGGCCACAACCTGGGCTGGTCCTTTCCATTCGCTGTTCGTTTTGATGACGCCCGATCCCGCCAAGACCTGCCACGCGCTGAGCACGCCGATCAGTATGGCGATCAAGATGCTGTCAATGCGTGCACGCATATCATTTTCTCCGTGGAATCCAGCGCGGCACGGAGCGGCAGTACGCCTCATACGCCGCGCCGAAGGTCTTGCGCAAGGTACGCTCCTCGTAAAGTACAACGAACAGGTGAAAGGACACGAAAAATATGATCGGGCAGACGAGCAGCGCCAGGGACGGGAACCAGAGCACGTGTCCGAACAGGACCAGCAGCGCGCCGTCGTACATTGGGTTGCGGACGTAACGATACAGCCCGCTGGCGACCAGTTCCCGGGGCGGGTCAATCGGGGCAGGCGTGCCGCGTCCCTTGACGGTGAAGTCCCAGGCGCA
>JALHUM010000301.1 GCA_022865905.1 Anaerolineales bacterium
ACCTTTTCCATGCAGTACATCCCGGGGACTGCTGGCCTGATTACCTTCGGTGGGGAAGCGGCTTATGTGCCGGATGGATTGATCCATGCCATCCAGCAGAGGGTTGACGAAATTAATAATGCGGGGGGCGAGTTGTTTGATGTATTGAAAATGGGCGAAACGGTCGTGATCCATTCCGGACCATTCGCAGGATATGAAGCCATCTTCGATGCACGCCTGCCCGGCTCGGAACGCGTACGCGTGCTGTTGAAACTGCTCCGGAATCGGCAGATGCCGATGGAACTCCCGGCAGCGTACGTCCGCCCGAAAAAAAGCTCCGCGTTGCGGCCGGGCAAGGCCGCTGACAGCAAGCTGGTAATAGTGTAAGAACATTCTGACTCCCTTGGGGAATGTCGGAGGGGCGGAGCGCGCCACACCGGAGTTATGATATTATCTGAAACGAGAAGTTCATGTCCAAAAGAACAATGGGTCTCCTGCTGATCGCCCTCGGCGCGGTTGGAATGGTCGTGTACCTGGCTGCCGATGCATTGGGGATCGGTAATCGGGCAGGCATCGGCTGGAAGCAATTGCCGGGCGCCGCTGCCGGGATGCTCGTGGTGCTCTACGGGATGTGGTCGGCAATGCATGAATGGAGTCGGCCGAAAGTTTTTTTCCATATTAATGGTCACTTTGAATTTCAAATGTAAAGATGTTTGGAAAGGCGGCTTATCTTGAACGGATTCAATGAGAACGAAACCTCTAGTTCTACAGTCGACATCAAGGAATATTTTTATCTGTTCTGGTCCTGGGCCTGGTTGATCGCACTGGCTGGCCTACTGGCCGGCGCGGCCGCTTACGTGGTCTCCATCCGCACCACACCCATCTACCAGACCTCGACCCGCCTGCTGGTGAGCGCCCCGTCCGCCATTTACGGCGTGGATCCCTCTGCCCTCGTCACCACCCAGACGATGACCAGCACCTACTCAGAAATGCTGCTCGACCGGCCGGTGTTGCAGGGGGTGATCGACCAGCTTGAGCTGCAAACCACGCCGGAGGATCTTAAGAAGACCATCTCGGTAGATACCGTAACCAATACGCAGCTGCTGACAGTCACGGTCGAGGGTCCGAATCCGGCGCTGGCCGCCGATGTTGCCAACGCGATCGCTTCGGTCTTTGCCGCCCGCATCCGTGAGCTTCAATCACAGCGCTATGCCGCCAGCCGCGAGGGCCTGGCCAAACAGGTCGCTGACATGGACGCGCAGATCACAATCACCAGCAACCAGATCGAATCCACTTCCGATCCGGCTGCTTTGCAGCAGCTCCAGGCCCGGCTAACTCAATATCGGACCATCTATTCCAGCCTGGTGACCAGCTATGAACAGGTGCGCCTGGCTGAATCACAGACCAGCACCAACGTGATTGTTTCAGAGCCGGCGGTAGTCCCCTCCATCCCGGTCCGTCCCAGGACGACCCTGAACACCCTACTGGCCGTCCTGGCGGGCATGCTTCTCGCGGTAGGCATGGTGTTTGCGGTCGACAGACTTGACGACACCATAAAGAATCCGGATGAGATCCGGAAAAAGTTTGGCCTGCCCATTCTGGGAATCATCGCTTCGCACGAGGTCCCTGAAGATAAGCCCATCGCGCTGGCCGAGCCGCGCTCACCGACGGCGGAGGCCTTCCGGGCGTTGCGCACCAACATCACCTTCTCGGCTGTGGACAAACCTCTGCGCCGGATCATGGTCACCAGTCCAACGCCGCAGGACGGAAAGACCACAGTCGCGGCCAACTTGGCGGTGGTGCTTGCCCAGGCCGAGAAAAAAGTGGTGTTGATCGACGCCGACCTTCGCCGGCCGCAAATCCATCGCAAATTCGGACTGTTCAACCGCTTAGGCCTGACTGATCTGTTCGTCCAACCGTGGGAGCGTCTATCGGGCGTGCTCCAGTTCAACGCCGTCTCGGGCCTGGGGGTCATCACCTCCGGACCCCTGCCGCCCAACCCGGCTGAGTTGCTCAGCTCGCAGAAAATGTCTCAAATCTTCGATCGATTGGGCCAAAATTTTGACCTGATTTTGGTCGACACGCCTCCCTTGCTGACGGTGACGGATGCCGCCGCCCTGGCAACGGGAATGGATGGGGTCATTCTGGTGGTCAAACCGGGTGTCACAAAATTGACCGCCATACAGCAGGGGCTCGAGCAGTTGCGGGCGGTGGAGGCGCGCGTGCTGGGCGTTGTGCTGAACGAGGTCAACCCGGCCAGTCGCAAGTACGGGTACTATTACAACCGCTACTATTCAAATTATTCAAAGTACTATAAGAGAGATGACTCCAAACCAAAAAAGACGAAAGAAAAAAGGCACAAAGATCAGAAATAAGGTGCTTCAGGCAAAACCAGATACGACTGCGAACCCGCCACCCGGAAGAATCAAGAATACATGATACCCACGGATCTCCTCGAAAGCCATCATACCCACATCGAGCTTGAATGCGGTTGGGTCACGTTTTTGAGTTAGGGGATAGCTACTGGCATCCACTATGCAGTTCCTGTACATTTGCAAAAGGCGGTGGAATTTCTGGGTTACAAACCAGGTGATCTGCCTGTGACAGAACATGTAGTTTCACAGAGACTCTCATTGCCGATGTACACTGAAATAACTGATAACGAAATCAAATATACCGTTGAAACAATCAAGACCTTTTACCGCTAGCATATCCTATTCTGTTTGCATGATACCGAGCTGAGTATGCGAAAACGCGAGCTTATCGTCATTATTGTGAGCATCATTGTTTCAGCTATTGCAGGGCTTGGGGCAATATTGCCACTGAAATGGATGATCGTCGTTATTGTGGCGATAGGTTTCATCGTGTTTCTGCTGATAGTGCGCGATGCCGAGCGTGTGTTACTATTTGCACTAACCCTTATCATTCCCTTTCATATCGGTACCGGCCTACCCGCGTTTATTGCGCGATTGGATTACATTGGTCCGTGGAATTCTATCGATGTTCAATTCATCGACATCCTAGTTGTATCATTGCTCATGTGTCGTTTGGCGCGATTAACAACCCACCGGGCTGAAATCCAGCTTTACCCCTTTACGACCGTTCCGGCTCTCGCCTGGCTTGTGGCCAGTGCTCTTTCAGCAGTAAATGCCAAGGACCTGGACCTTACGGTGATGCAAATAGGTCAAATGGCCAAACTGTTGTTGCTATACATTGTCGTAGCTAGTAGCATTAAGGATAAAACGGACATCAAATGGGTGATACGGGCATTGCTTCTGGGGGTATTGTTCGAAGGCTTATTGGGGTTCTATCAGCAGATCGCCGGAGGACCTCTGGGTCTCTCATTCCTTGGCGAACCATCCCAGTTGTACTACGAAAGGCCCCGAGGCACCATTGGACACCCAAATGGTTATGCCATGTACCTGGCAGCCACCCTGCCCGTGGCGCTCGCCCTGCTATTCTTGGAGATCCGGGGGCTCTACAAAG
>JALHUM010000302.1 GCA_022865905.1 Anaerolineales bacterium
CGGGGAATCTCAGCCGGTAATGTGGTCATCGACCCCATTGTGACGGCCCTGTTGTGGGCAACGATGGTTTGGATAGTAGCAGCCTGGGCAGGCTGGTTCGTACGCCGGAAGGGGACAGCGTTCGTCGGATTACTCCCCGGGAGCGCGCTGCTGGCGTACAACGCCTTTTATACCAATTCCAAGGGCGGCTTGTTCTGGTTGATCCTCTTGGGCGGCATTGTGGTGATGCTCCAGGCGGTGAATGGGTATCTATCTGCCCATCGCCGTTGGCAGGCTGCTCAGATGCATCAAGCCAATTTAGTACCCGGCCTGACGTCCGCCGTACTCGGCATTACTGCCATCCTGATGCTGATAGGAGGATTATCGCCCTCTATTTCCATTAACGAAATAATAAATACCGTTGACCGCATTATTGAGGCGCGCCAAGACCAGAACCTGGCGAAATCGCTCAGCCTGGAACAGACCCCAGGCGCCGGGAGTAGAGGAAGCAATGTTCCTGTGGGGCTGCCCAATCTACCGGCTCAACATCGGGTCGGCCCAGGCCCGATCGTCTCACACGATATGGTCATGTATGCAACGATCCAAGGTTACGAGCCGGTCCCCGCTAATATATTGCAAGAAATACCTAGCCAGATTCCACCCAACCGCTATCAATACTGGCACGGCCAGACCTATGAAACCTATACTGGCTACGGCTGGGCTACGCATACCACCGACAAGACTGATTATCTGGCTAACGATCCACTTCCGCAATTAGCTGAGTCGCTCCCGGAAAACTACCACATTATCCGTCAGCATATCCAGCGTGTCGAAGACCAGGGCGGGGCACTCTTCGTGGTCGGGGAACTCATCTCTGCCGACCAACCATACCACGTTAACTGGCGCGGCTCGGGTGATCTGATCAACGCCCGGACCGACGCCGCCTCGTACGACGCCGAATCTCGCATTCCGTACGTAACTATCGACCAGCTACGCTCCGCCGGAACGGACTACCCTGCTTCGATTCGCAGCCGTTACCTGCAATTACCTGGAAGTCTCCCGCAGCGGGTACGCAACCTGGCGCTGGACCTGACTGCTTCCCAACCGACACCTTATGAACAGGCCGCTGCCATCGAAGCCTACTTGCGGACCTTCCCTTACGCACTCGATGTCCCGGCGCCGCCGATAACCCGTGACGTGGCAGACTTCTTCCTGTTCGACCTAAAAAATGGCTACTGCGATTATTACGCCACTACGATGGCCGTGATGGCCCGCGCCGCCGGCATACCATCCCGCCTGGTGATCGGCTTTGCCAGCGGTCAATACGATTACGATCGTGGCCAGTTTGTCATCACCCTGGCCGATTCTCATGCCTGGGTGGAAATCTACTTCCCTGGCTACGGCTGGGTGGAATTCGAGCCGACTGCTGGTCTGCCCGCCATTGAACGTCCGGGTAGTGAAAAGACATTCGATATTCCAACACCAGCCGCACCGACAGACGAACAGCAAGTAGAAACGGTCAGCCCTACATTCAGCGGCGCCTGGCTGCAATATTCCTTCGACATACTGGCTGTTATCCTTGCCGTTACCCTGCTCGCCTTACTCTTGCCTATTGACCGCTGGATTCTGCTCGCCCGGCCCGCCGAAGCAGCCGTGGCTATCATTTACCACCGCCTTTACCACCAGGGGCGCCGCTGGGGAGTTGATGCGGATTCCGCCCGCACCCCCCATGAGTTCGCCGCGGCTCTCTCGGTACGCCTGGAAAAACTTGCCAAAAACGAGCGCCTGGCTTCCACCATCGCGGCCCTGCTTACAGACTTGGACTGGCTGACGGAACTATATGCTCGCCTGCTTTTCGGCCCGCACCCGCTCACGCTCGCCGACCACCGCCAGGCAGTTCGCACGTGGAAACGCCTGCACCAGAAACTATGGCGGCTGCGCGTGATAGTTCCAAATCTGGTAAAAGAGTAGTTTAATAGGCTGGTCTTTTTTATGACGATGATCGTAGAAACGGACGGGGTCGGTCCTGTGTATGCAGGTACGGCTATAGGCTTTGTGATGATCTTTGCTTTTCTGGGGAACTTACTTGCGCTGCCTTTGGGGAATAGCTTTGCGAGAATAGCTCCAAGTGCACTTTTTGCTTTTTGGGCAGTCTTGATGGCGGCTGGTGAAATTAAGCAAATAAGGGAATAAATGAACCCCCTGATGCTTACCTGACGGTTGGGTGTGCCCCCAAGGATATACCATAACGAGGCCTTTCGAGGTCTCGTTTTGTTTTCGGGGGTTCTAGTGCTGCACGTATCATCCTCGCAGGGGAATCCGCGCCAACAGGGCCGCCCCTCCAATTCCCGCTCAGAGTTCCGATGTGCTCTTTACGAAGTCAAGTACTTCATCAATCATGGCAAATGCCAGAGCTGTCACTGTATCGGCCCCACCATAGTATAATGCAATTCGCCCGGTAGGTTGATCATAGAGAGCAGCACAGGGGAAAGCCACATTTGGCACATCGCCCACGCATTCATAATATGTCTGCGGGGAAAGCAGGCAGGGTCCACCGCGATAGATCACCTTCCAGGGTTGATCCAGGTCAAGTAGGGCAGCACCAAAACTGTAAACAAAGCCGTTGCATGAGGTCAGCACACCGTGATAGAACAGCAGCCAGCCTTCGGGCGTCTCGATCGGAACCGGCCCGGCCCCGATCTTCGTGCTTTGCCAGCCGCCTTTGACACCCATCACGAAACGGTGCTGTCCCCAATGGATCAGGTCCGGGCTCTGGCTCAGGTAAATATCCCCAAAAGGCGTATGACCATTGTCGCTGGGGCGGTTGAGCATCACGTACTTCCCATTGATCTTGCGCGGGAAGAGCACACCATTGCGGTTGTATGGCAATAACGCATTTTCGAGAAAAATGAACTTTTCGAAATCAAGAGTGTATCCGATGCCGATAGTCGGACCATGATAGCCATTACACCAGGTTACGTAATAGCGATCCTCCAGCCAGACCACACGCGGATCATAGCGATACTGATACTGACCGATTTCGGGTTCATCACACAGCCACTCGATAGGATCATTTTCCAAATTCCAATCAATCCCATTGTCACTAAAGCCACGGTGCAGGTTCATATCGCGTTTTTTATTGTCACAACGGAAAACACCCGCAAAACCGTCACGGAAAGGTACAACTGCACTATTAAAAATGCTGTTTGCTGATGGTATCAAATTGCGGGGAATAATGGGGTTCGCACTGTACCGCCAGACCACATCAGAGCAGCCTGCTGGTCGCTCTTCCCAAGGAATGTTTGGCAAGGGAGAATACGTCATGGAGTGATCCTTTTCGTACCAATTTCCACAAAGTAGTTGACTCGCGACTAAAAAACGTGTATAATAGGTTTATGTTTGGGAGCGCTCTCATTGTACCACAATATACAGACTGAAAATGGCAATATTCGCATAATATTCTTTATTTGGCTATGATATTCTGAGAGCGCTACCAGATTCAGGAGCACCCAGTGCCAAGTCTCACCCTTGAGGATGTTGCGAAGCAAGCTGGAGTATCACGCTCCACAGTCTCACGTGTGGTGAACAATCTCCCCAACGTACGTGAAGAGGTGAGAGCACGCGTGCTGGGAGTCATCGAAAAAACCGGCTATCACCCCAATGCGGCCGCTCGTACGCTTGCTTCGCAACGCTCCTGGGTAATCGGC
>JALHUM010000303.1 GCA_022865905.1 Anaerolineales bacterium
CCCGTCCAGATCTACCTGGACTTGCAAAACTATCGCAGCCGTGGACAGGAAGCCGCCCAAGCCATCCGAAAGGTGATCGAGCAAACATGGTGACAAAGCGAACCGATTACACCGCCATAGCCGTTGAAGCCGCACGCAGCGTCATGTTGGAACTGACGCGCTTGCTCGGAGAATATCAGGAAGGGATCGTGATCGTAGGCGGTTGGTTGGAGGAACCATAAGATGGCATTACAAGTCCAACAACTTATCGAAGGAAAAGGCAAGCCGGTGTGTATCACCCGGGATGAACCGGTGACGAAAGCACTCACACTGATGGTTAATAATGATTACAGCCAACTACCAGTGACCAAAACAGATGGCGATATCGATATCCCGGAAGGGATGGTCACCTACGAAGGCATTTTGCGGGGAATAAGGAATTTCGGAGCCAGGCTGGAAGACTTGAAAGTCAAGGATGTGATGGTCCTCGCCCCAGTCTTCAGCCAGGATGATGACCTGTTCGATATCCTGAACAAACTTAAAGAAACCAATGCAGTGCTGGTGACAGGGACGGAAGGGCAGGGGCTGGTGGGGATTGTAACGAGTTATGACAGCACGGAATACTTCCGTGACCAGACCGAGGACCTGATGCGGGTGGAAGATATCGAAACCACGATTAAGGAATTCATTGATTGGGCATATACCGAGCAGGATGGGAAATCTAGAAAGGAAGAACTTGACCGGGCAATCACCGCTATCAGCGCACGCCCAAACCAGAATGGGAACGAAGCAGAAAAAAAGATGAGGGGATTCGATGAATTGAGCCTCGGCGAATATATTTCCCTGCTGGTGTACCGAAAGACATGGGGCTTTTTTGAACCCGTTTTTGGTATTCCACGGGACTCTTTGATTGAACTATTAAACAAAATACGCGGCATCCGGAATGCCCTGGCTCACTTCCGGGGGGACATTTCCAAGGAACAGCGGGAGACCCTGAAATTCTGCGCCGACTGGTTTTCTAAGCGAATGGAGGAGTTCCAGGCGAGACTTGACCGGGAGGATCAAGAACAAGAAAGAATAGCACAACTCTTCCAGAAATTAGAGGTTGTCCCCGGAACCGCTGCTGTTAGAGAGGAAACAGGGGAATACGTGATCAATCCATCCAGCCAGGGGAGCATGACAGAATTTTCCATCAGCGAAGCCGGGAGCGGAGGAGGACGTTATGCTTTGCTGGCCGATTGGCTTCAAAGCCAACCCGGGCGCATCGATCATGTGCAACTGACCTTCAACCAGGTGGAGGAAATCATCCAGGCAGATCTGCCTCCCTCCGCCCGCGATCGGCGGGTCTGGTGGGCGAATGATACCGTGGGGCACAGCCATTCCCAGTTGTGGCTGGATGCAGGCTGGAGGACCACTTATATCAACCTCACCGAGGGGAGGGTCACTTTTAGCCGGATCAAGGAACGGGAAAAAGCGTACATCGCATTTTTTAGCAAGTTGCTCGAGGAATTAAGGAGAATAGCCGATTTCCCGGTAAAAGATGTATCTCCTGACGGAACAAGTTGGATTGTGATTAAGACAATCGCGCAGCAGGGAGGAGTCACCAGCTATTTCACTTTCTCATTCACTCGAGACAAGCGCTTTCGAGTTGAACTGTACCTGGATTTGGTAGATAAGGCTCAAACCAAAGCCGTGTTTGATAAGTTGTTTTTCCAGAAAAAACAGATTGAGTCGACCGTTGGTCCCATTGAATGGGAAAGGTTGGATAATCGCAGAGCGTCTCGTTTGGCTCTTTATCATGAAGGCCAAATTTCTGATGAAAAGAAACACCCTGAGTTGCAGAAATGGGCGGCTGAAATGATGGTGAAATTTTATAGTGCCCTTGCAAAACCTGCGGAAGAGGCGATCAGCGAGGTTGTGCTCGGATGACTGAGCGTCTCTCCCTTCAGGAACTCGAATCCCATCTGTGGGGCGCTGCCACCATCATGCGCGGACTGGTGGATGCCGGGGATTACAAGCAGTTCATCTTCCCGCTGTTGTTCTACAAGCGTCTCTCGGCCGTGCAATGCAAGGCGGATTGTCTTGTCACGCGCAACACGAAAGATTATCAGCCGGCCCTCCTGCCTGTCATGCAGCCGGTGGATTTTCTTGGCACGCTGTAAAGCCCTGGACTATGTTGACCGGCTAGTGCTGGAACGGTAATCAAATCCAGGGAGTTGTGCTAATATTTCGGTGTCGCATAATGTTATATGAGCCCGGTTTGTAGGAGATCAGCGCCGCGCATGATCAGAGCCGGCTGGACTTCCCGCCCCTTGCGCAGCAGGCGGGTGGCCGAAAGTCAGATAAAGACAGGTTAGGAAATTCGTACTTAACTTGAACTAAGAGGCTTAGGCGATATGGAAACGAGCTTCATGAACAAGATTGTAACCAGGCAAAATATACTAGACACCCTGCATGAATTTGCCCGTCAGCATCCGAACACGGAGACATATGATGGCTGGCTGCAAAAGGAAACTTATAAATACGCCGTCCGATATGATGGGCGGGTATATCCTCCCAAGCATATTTTGAGCATGGCGACCGGAATTCCCACCTCAGAATTCAATGGCGGCGAGCAGACAAACCGCGTTTTCCGTCAGTTGGATTTCGATGTGGAAAACAAGGGCGATTTCTTAGATTCCGATTTCTTAGATTCTAAGAGGAGAAGAACCATGCCTGACGCACGACTGACCGCCATCACAAACGCCCTGCTGAAGTACGGTAAAACAGTATCATCGGAAGTTCTCTTCCCGACCGTCATCCCCGAGGCGGCTGAGATCATTACCAATGACCCATATGCATTTTGTATCGCCACCTGCCTCGACCGCGGCACCCGGGCGGAAGTCATCTGGACGATCCCCTATGACATCCAGAAAGACCTGGGGCACCTCAACCCAAAGGATATTTATCCTATGACACTGGAGCAACTCGAGGCGCTCTTCAAACGGCTGCCGCGCCGTCCGCGCTACGTAAACGACGCACCCAAAACAATCCAGGAACTGACCCGCTTTGTGGTGGAGGAATGCGACGGGGACGCCAGCCTGATTTGGAAAGGAAAGAAAGCCACCCAGGTACACCGGACCTTCGATTCCATCCATGGCGTCGGTCCCGGGATAGCCAGTATGGCGGTGCTATTGATTGAAAAGGCATTCCCGGTACGGTTTGAAGACCGCGAGAATATGGATATCAAGCCGGATGTCCATACGGTGCGCGTCCTGTATCGTTTGGGAGTCAGCGCTGCGATGACACCTGAGTCTGCGCTGGAGGCCACCCGCCGGATGAACCCCGAGTTTCCCGGCACCGTCGATGCCGCGTTGTGGGATATCGGGCGCAACTGGTGTTCCCCCACAGATCCCAAAAGTATTGAATGCCCTGTATCTGTGGTATGCGCAAAACGCTTCTAGGTTTCGAAAGGATTAGCAATGAAAAAGATCGTGTTGATTTCCTGCGTCAGTCAGAAACAGTTGTACCGGTCGAAAGCGAAAGACCTGTATATCAGCGCGCTGTTCAAGAAGAACCTGGCCTATGCCCGGCGGTTGAACCCGGATGCGATCTATATCCTCTCAGCCAAGTATGGCCTTCTTGA
>JALHUM010000304.1 GCA_022865905.1 Anaerolineales bacterium
ATGTTGAGCGGATCCAGCCTGCGCTTGCAGAAGGGTTCCACGCCTTCCAGCAGCCAGCGGAGGTTGAAGGCCACGCCCTCGAAAACCGCCCGCACCAGGTCGCGCCGGTCGTTGTGCATGGACAGGTTGTAAAATCCGCCCCGGATCAGTGCATCCTCCACCGGAGTCCGTTCGCCGACCAGCCAGGGCGTGAAAATGATCCCGCGGCTGCCGGCCGGGACACTGGCTGCCATGCGGTCGAAACGTGCGTACAGGTCAGCCGGCGGCGCGCCGCTCTCCATTTCATCCTGCGGATAGAACAGGTTGTCGCCCAGGAAGTTGAGGCAGGCGCCGGCGCACTCCTGTTCGTTGATGATGAAATATTTGCCGGGGATGGCGGAGGGCAGGGAGGCCATGTAGTGCAGGAGGTCGGTCTTTTTGAAAGGCACTTGGCAGGAGATCCAGGATGAGGTCCCCAGGTACAGGTGGGCCTCGAAATCCCGCACCGCGCCCGCGCCGACGGCGGAGGATTGCATGTCGGTCGTCCCGGCGACGACCTGCACGCTGGCGGGAAGCCCAAGCGCCGCGGCTGCGTCCGGCGTGAGCGTGCCCAGAACGTCCAGCGTCCGTCTCAGGTCGGGCAGTTTCTCGCGCTGGATGCCGGCCAGGGCTAGCAGGCGCGCGTCCCAATCAATGTGGAAGATGTCACGGTTGTCGGTCAGCCAGTGCAGGTTGACTGAGTCGTAGGTCGCCGCAAACTGCCCGGTCAGGCGTAAATTGATGTAATCTTTAGGCTCCAGGAACTTGTATGTCTGGCGGTAGATCTCCGGCTGTTCGTGGCGGATGAACAGGATGTGGGCGATGGAATCCTTTCCTGAGTGGCCGGGGATGCCGCCAGTGTGCCGCAGCCAGGTGACCAGCCGTCCCAGGCCGTAGCCCTCGAATTTGAGCAGGCCGCCGGTAATTTCCTGAACGTAGGGCGCGCCGCGCGTGTCCATCCAGAAGATGGCGTTCGTCAGCGGGTGACCCTCCCGATCAACGGCGACGGTGGTGGAATACAGGCTGGCGCAGTTGACCGCCAGGATGTTTTCCAGAGGGACTAGCCCCTGCGCGAGCAAGCGCTGCGCCGCCCGGACGATGGCCTGCCACCACTCCTCCGGGCGTTGTTCGACCCCGCCGCCGGGCAGGAACAGGGTCTCCACTGGCTCGAATTCGCTGGCGATGATCTCCCCTCGCGTAGATACCAGCGCCACCTTCGGCCCGGACGAGCCGAGGTCTATGGCGAGGATGAATTTATCGGTTGGCATCACAGCCTCCTAATTCTGCGTTGGTTGCCCCCATGACTGAAAAGAGTAGCCGGTGTAGTTTCGATGAAAAATAATCAACAACGGCTAAATCTAGCACGGTTTACTCTCGTAAATGATGGAAGACGATTCGAAGTATATTGCAACCCCGATTTCTCCAAACCTCACAGGTCTTTTAGACCTGTGAGGTTTTCTATCTTTCCACCTCCACCCACATCTGCACCCCATCCGTCGAGACCGTGATCCAGCCATCCCGGTCGGTGCGCAGGAGGGTGATGTCCTGCACTGCGTCCAGCGCCTCTTGATCAGGCAGGCCATCCGGGTCGCCAGCCTCCACGCTGAGGATCACTACCTGCGGGCGCAGGGCGGCAATCCATTCGGGCGGGTTGAGCGGGGCGTAACCCGAATCAGCCAGCAACAGGGCAGTCACGGGGCCAACCGCCTGTCTGTTTTTTAATTCATCGAGCGTATCGAAGTCTATGCCGATGGGCAGCAAGGCGCGGAAGCCTCCCCATTCCACCAGCAGGACTGCGCCGCGCGGCGTGACGCTCAGCACCTTGAGCCTGGCACCCGCACCCAGGTCGAGGCCGCTGCCGGGGATGACGCGCGTTACCGCGATGGACTGGTCTGCCAGCCACTTGTCCACCTGGCGGGCGGAATAGGATGATTCGATCTTCCCAGCCCACAGAACAGCCTCGGGGGGGAAGCGTTCGAGAGTGCGCGGCAGTGCGGCGACCTGGTTTTCCTGCGTCGAAGCGATGATGAGGTACTCCAGCTTGCGGTCGAAGGGAGAGAGCCGCCGGCCGAGGGCATCCGAGAGACGCGAGAGACTGGGGCCGCCGTTGACCAGTACATAGTGGCCGGTGGGAGTCTGGATCAGCACGGCGTTGGCGGAACCCACGTCCAGGAAGGTCAGGTGCAGGTGACCATCCGGGGCGGCAAAGGCGGCGCGCCAGGTCAGGAAGGTGACAAGGGCAACCGCGCTGAGGAGCAGGGGGGCGAGGGTGAGTTGCTGGGCGACGAGGAAAGCTTTTATACGAGTACCGGCAAAGGTCCAGGAGAGCAGCGCAGCGTAGAATAGGATGACGAACAGGAGCGAGAAGTTCCCCAGTACAAGCACACCGTGCGGGAAGCTGGCAAACAGTTCCACGGCGCGGTTGGTGTAGACGACAAAAGGCCAGGCCAGCCAGGCAGCCAGTTGACCGAGCGGCAGGTAGAGCAATCCGAGCAGCAGGGCCAGCCCGCCGAACAGCATCACGGCTGGTTGGGCCGGCAGGATAAAGGGATTGGCGATCAGCGAAACCAGTGAGATGCGCCCGAACTGGTAGGCCATGATCGGCAGGGTAGTCAGTTGGGCGGCCAGGGTGAAGAGGAAGTAATCGGTAAGGGGCGCAGAGATCTTTTGGGCGGTTTCAGGAGGCGAGACGCGTGTCAGGCGTTGCGTGACCCACTCCTGTAACGGCTGGGCGTAAAGGATCAGGCCGAGCGTGGCGGCAAAGGAAAGCTGGAAGCCGACGTCCCACAAGACGAATGGATTGCCAACGGCCATCAGCGCGGCGACGAACGTCAACGTGTTGAGGCCGTCCTGGCGGCGGCCGACCTGCCGGGCAAAGAGCGCCAGCCCGCCCATCAGTGCGGCGCGCACCACGGCTGCATTCGCGCCAACCAGGATGGTGTAGAGGGCGATACCAACGACGGCCGCCAGCGCCCCCTTTCTCGGCCCGAGCAGGCGGCTGAAGAGAGCCACGAATAGGGCAGCGATGATGGTAATGTTAAATCCGGAGATGGCGATGATGTGGGCTGTGCCGGTATCCTTGTAGGCCTGTAGGAGGTCGGCGGGCAGACCGGTATCCACACCCAGCAGGATGCCAGACAGGAGCGATGCCTCTGGGTCGGGGAAGATGCGGTAGATGACGGCCAGGGAGCGTTCTTTCAGGGCGTAGATGGCCGCCACGAGGGAATTGCCGCCACGAAAAGGCAAAAGGGTTGCCTCGGCGGAAGGCATGTAGGCGTGGATGCCCTCTCTGGCCAGATAGTCGCGGTAAGAGAACTCTTCGTTTTCAGGCGGGGTTTTCAACAACCCGCGCAGGCGGATCACGTCGCCGTAATGGAAAGTCTGGCCGGGTAGGATGCGCGCCAGGATCAGGCCGCCGACGGGCAGGGACTCGTCGCCGGTATTCACGCTGGTCACGTTCATGCGCAGGTTGGTGTAGGTATCGCGCACATCCGGCGGCTCGGTCAGCACGCCGGTAACAAGCAGGTCGTACTGGCGGTCGTTGTACCAGGCGATGTGGTGCGCATCAATGGTCGGGATGGAGTATTGGTAACGGCCAACGCCGAGGAAGCAAGTGACCAGTGAGAGAGAAACAAGAAATAAGGTTGAAGGTGGAAGGCCGAAAGGCTTGAGATTGATACGCAAGGAGAGAATACGAAAGATGGTCGCAACGAAGAGGGCAATGCCAGCCAGGATAAGCCAGATGGCAAACGAAAGGTGAATTTGTTGGGCGAGCAGGATGCCGAGCAGAAACGCCAGCGATAGCCATAGCAAGGGCAGTCGTTTGGTCAGGTTAGTTGCTTGGTCGGATAGTCGTGTGGTCAAGGTAGTCGCCTGGTCAGTTGTTCGGATGGTCGCGTAGTCGTAATGGCAGCAGGTTTCATAGGGGAATGCCCCTTCAGTATGATTGTACAGGTTCAGGCAAGGGAAGGCAAGGGGGATTGCCATAAAAATGATTGACGTTTTGCCCCTTCGCGCATAAAATAACTCGCATATAGGAGTGCGAAGTCTCCCGACTTTGCAAGGCGGCGACAGAGTCGCCGTACTCCCCAAAAACAGAATATCTGGTCAGGGTGCCTTAGCCCCCGGATGGGAAGGCTCAAAGGCGAAGCCGGTGTAAGTCCGGTGCTGTCCCGCAACTGTAAGTACCAGTGTTCAGTGACCAGTAATCAGTGTTCAGTTAGCACCCCCACTGATTACTGAACACTGAAAACTGAACACTGGTACGAGTCAGGCCGCCCGCCCTGGCCGGTTCACCATGCTCCCGTGGAAAGGAGGTGGGAACTGCGCAGTTGAATTGCCTCTCCCTACCTCCCCTGTCCTTGTGGCAGGGGATTTTTGTACCACAGACACTTGCACCTGCGCAAGTGCAGGTGTGAACACAGACACTTGCACCTGCCGCAAGTGCAGGTGTAAACACTGATACTTTTACAGGAGATTAGTATGTCCCGCAAATTGCTTTTTGCGCTTTTGATCGTTGCCTTGTTCCTGGCAGCGTGTGGTCCGTCCGTGACGGCTACACCTGCTCCCTCGGCCACACAGCCTCCTGCTACTGAACAGCCCGCGGCTATCCTACAACCCACCGCCGCGCGCATTATCTTGACCGACGGCCTGGGGCGCCCAGTGACTCTCACCGGCCCGGCGCAGCGCGTCGTCTCGTTGGCTCCATCCAATATCGAGATTCTGTTCGCCGTTGGAGCCGGGGCGCAGGTCGTGGGACGCGACGAGTCGTCCGATTATCCCGCTGAGGCGGCTGCACTGCCCACCGTCGGCGGCTGGAGCGGATTCAGCGCCGAGGCCATCGTCGCCCTGCAGCCCGATCTGGTGCTGGGCATGGCCGGCGACTTCAACTCGCCCGAACTTGCCGCCTCACTCGAACAATTGGGGCTGACCGTATATTACCTGCCCAATCCGGCCACTTTGGAGGAAGTGTACGCCGCCATCGAAACCGTCGGTGCGTTAACCGGCCACACGTCCGAGGCCGCCGCACTGGTTGAGTCGCTTGAGAGGCGCGTCGCGGCTGTGGATAAGAAGATCATGCCGCTCAGTTACCGTCCTTTGGTGTTTTTTGAGTTGGATGCCACGGACCCCTCCAAGCCTTTCACTTCCGGCCCCGGCACGTTTATTGACCTGCTGATTGACCGCGCCGGCGGGATAAACATTGGCTCACAATTGCAGGGCGCGTGGGCGCAAATCAGTATTGAGGAACTGCTCGTCACCAACCCCAATGTCATCGTTTTGGGCGATTCACGCTACGGCGAGACGCCGGAAAAGGTTGCACGGCGGGTTGGATGGGACGCCTTGAAGGCCGTGCAGAATGGAAAAGTCTATCCCATTGACGACAATCTGTTCGTCCGCCCCGGTCCGCGCCTGGTGGACGGGCTGGAAGCGCTGGCCAAGTTGCTGCATCCTGAATTGTTCAAATAAAGCGGGAAAGCAGAGGCGCAAAGGTGCGCGGGAAATTCTTCTCCCCCGCTCCTCTGCCCCTCTGCTCATCTTCTCCCCTGCCCCCTATCTCAGAACATGCGCCGCTTACCTTACCTCTGGACTCTGCTCTTCCTCACCCTGGCGATCCTGCTTTCCATCGCCATCGGCTCGGTTTTCATCCCGCCGGCCGATCTGTGGCGTATCCTGACCGGTTGGCTATCCGCCGCGCCGCTGCCCGAATCCCTGAAAACCTTCGCCTTCATCATCGCCTCCATCCGCCTGCCGCGCACCGCCCTGGTCCTGCTGACCGGCGCGGCCCTGGGCGGGAGCGGTGCGGCCTATCAAGGACTGTTCCGCAACCCACTGGCCGACCCTTACCTGATCGGCGTGGCTTCCGGCGCGGGACTGGGCGCGGCAGCCGCCATGAGCATCCAGTGGCCTTACACTTTCTGGGGCCTGCTGGCAGTCCCGCTGGTGGGTTTCCTGGCGGCCATGCTGACCGTCCTGCTGGTCTATTCCCTCGCCCGCGTCGGCAAGACAGTCCCCACCACCAATCTGATCCTGGCGGGCGTGGCCTTCAGCGCCTTTGCCACTTCCCTGACCTCGTTTCTGATGCTGCGCTCGACCGGCGAACTACGCCGCGCCTTCGCCTTTTTGTTGGGCGGATTTACCCAGGCCGGGTGGAATCCGGTGCTGACTATCCTGCCCTTTCTTGCCATCGGACTGGGATTTCTCATCCTGAGCGGGCACGCGTTGAATTTATTGCAATTTGGCGATGACCAGGCTCAGCAGCTCGGTCTGCCAGTGACCCGCACGAAGACCCTGATCCTGGTCGCGGCTTCCCTGGCGACGGCGGCCGCTGTGTCATTTTCCGGCATCATCGGCTTCATCGGCCTGATCGTCCCCCACGTGATGCGCTTGTGGTGGGGCGCGGACTACCGCCGCCTGTTGCCGCTCAGCATCATCGGCGGCGCGGGAGCGTTGTTGCTGGCGGATGTTCTTGCGCGAGTCGTCATGGCGCCCCAAGAACTACCGGTGGGCATTTTGACGGCTCTCGTCGGTGCGCCGTTCTTCCTGTGGGTGTTGCGGCGCGCAAAAAATCAAGGCTATTGGTGAAGCTGAAAAACGAGTAATGAGTAATCAGAAATAAATGATTCGTTACTCGTTTCTCGTCAACTCATGACTATGTTGCAAATCGAAAATCTCTTTGTCTCTTATGGCCCCCGCTGCGTGCTGCACGATGTTTCGCTGGAAGTCAATTCCGGCGAGGTGCTGGCGCTCATCGGCCCGAACGGGGCAGGGAAATCCACGCTGGTGCGTGCTGCTAGCGGTGTGATCCCGTTGGATGGTGGCACAATCCGCACCAACGGCGATGACCTGGCCGCCCTGCCGCCGATGCGACGCGCCCGCTACCTGGCCGTGGTACCGCAGGCCGTGTCCCTGCCACCGGCTTTCACTGCCTGGGAGACGGTCTTGATGGGCCGCACGCCGTACCTGAACTTCCTCGGCCAGACTTCTGCTTCTGATGAAGATGTGGTACGGCGGGCTCTGCAACGCGTCGAAGCCCTCGACTTGGCCGAGCGCCGCGTTGGGGAACTTTCAGGCGGCGAGCAGCAGCGCGTCCTGCTGGCGCGCGCCCTGGCCCAATCTACGCCCATCCTTTTGCTCGATGAGCCGACCGCCCACCTAGATTTGCAGCACCAGGTCAGTCTAATGGAAATGGTGCGCCAACTGGCACACCACGATGGATTGGTCGTGTTGACCGCCCTCCACGACTTGAACCTGGCGGCGCGTTACGCCGACCGCGTGGCGTTGCTGGTTGGGGGGAAGATCAAGGCCGCCGGGACGCCGCGCCAGGTGTTGACACCAGAGTTAATTTCGGCGGCGTATCATCTGCCGGTGGCAGTTGTTCCGCACCCGTTTGCGGACGCTCTGCTGGTGCTGCCGGGAGCAGCCAAACCTCCGAGGTCTTGAAGACCTCGGAGGTTTTTGTGCATTCCATTACAACTCGAACGAATCCCCCGGCTTTAACACGTGCACCTGCGCGCTGGTCTCTTTTTGGACGCGGCTGGCCCACGCGTTGGGGTCTTGGGCGATCAGGCCCCAGGTCCCGAAGTGGATCGGGATGATGTGCCGGGGGGTGAGCAGCTTGACGGCCCGCAGGGCGTCATCTGGGCCCATGGTGTAATTGTCGCCGATAGGGATGACGGCCAGGTCCAGCCCTTCCTCACCGATTAGTTTCATATCCCCAAACAGGCCGGTGTCCCCGGCGAGGTAGATTTTCTTGCCGTCGTTCGTGGTCAGCAGGAAGCCGGCCGGGTTGCCGCCGTAGGAGCCATCCGGCAGGCCGGAGCCGTGCAGGGCCAGGGTCAGCTTGAGGTAGCCGAAGAGATGTTTGTAACCGCCGCCCAGGTGCTGGGCGTGGGTTTTCAGGCCCTGTTTGCCGAGCCAACCAGAAATCTCGGCGTTGCTGATGACGGTGGCGCCGCTGCGCCTGGCGATGGCGACCGTATCGCCGATGTGGTCGCCGTGGCCGTGCGTGACCAGGATGAAATCCGGCTTCATCTTGTCCGCGCTGGCGGTGGCGGCCGGGTTGCCCGTGAAATAGGGGTCAATCAGGATTTTATAGCCGCCGGTTTCCAGTCCGAGGGTGGCGTGGCCGTACCAGGTTAGCTTGTTGGTCATAGTTACCTCCGTCTTCTTACAAAGTTAGCAACTCTCGATAGATAGGGAGGGTGGGGGAGTGCGGGCGGCTTCGCCGTCCGCACTCCCTCCGCTCCCTGGTTTATTGAAGGCACAAGAGTTAGCTTAAGTATAGACAAAAAGGGGGCGCAGGTCAAATTCCTGTTGGCAGAATAGGCGATTAATCCTATAATAACAGGGATACTCTTGAACCAGGAGGTTATATGTCCCCAAAACCTACTTTGCGTGAACGTCTGAGCTATATCTTTGACAATTTCATGTCGAAGGGTACGCTGGCCCTGATCGGAGGCTTGGCTGTTCTCTCGCTGATCGTCATCCTACTTGCGGCTGCGGTGCTCACAATTGGCGGCGTTGTGCTTGCACCAGAAGGCTCGACGGCAGGCTTGTCTTTCCCTGAAGCTGTCTGGGAAAGCCTGATGCGCACGCTAGACGCGGGTACGATGGGCGGGGATGTTGGCTGGGGTTATCGCCTGGTCATGTTCCTGCTTCCCACACTCGGTGGCGTCTTCGTGATCAGCACCTTGATCGGTGTGCTCACCACGGGTGTGGAAGGCAAGCTAGAAGAGCTACGCAAAGGGCGCTCGCGCGTCCTGGAAAACGACCACACGGTCATCCTGGGTTGGTCGCCGCAGATCTTCACCATCATCTCAGAGCTGGTGATCGCCAACGAGAATCGCAAGAGAGGCGCAGTGATAGTCATCCTGGCCGAACAGGATAAGGTCGAGATGGAAGATGCGATCCATGAGCGTATCGAGAACGCCAGGAACACGCGCATCATCTGCCGCTCCGGCAACCCGATGGATTTGACCGAACTGGAAATCGCCAGCCCTCACACGGCGCGTTCGATCATCGTTCTGCCGCCTGAGAGTAACGACCCAGATTCGTACGTCATCAAGGTAGTACTGGCGCTCACGAACAACCCCAATCGCCGCGCTGGCCGCTATCACATTGTGACAGAAATTCGCGACCAGAAAAACATGGAAGTCATCCGCCTGGTGAGCGAGCGGGACAACGTGTGCGCGGTCATGATGGGCGACCTGATCGCTCGCGTCACGGCGCAGACCTCGCGTCAGTCCGGCCTGTCGGTCGTTTACACCGAACTGTTGAATTTCGGCGGCGACGAGATCTACTTCCAGGAGGAGCCGGCTCTGGTCGGCAAGACTTATGGCGAGGCGTTGCTGGCTTATGACGATTCAGCCGTGATGGGCTTGCGCCGCGCCGATGGGACCGTCAATATGAATCCAGCGATGGACAGCCGGATCGAGGTCGGGGATATGCTCTTCGCGCTTTCCGCCGACGATGACACTGTACGCCTCTCCGGTCTGACCAGCATCCCCATGGCGGAAGAGGCCATCCAAAAGAAAGGGGCGGCCCCCAAGGCCAGGATCGAGATGGCGCTTGTTTTGGGCTGGAACCGCTGCGCAGCGACCATCATCCGCGAGCTGGATCACTATGTGCCGAAAGGCTCTCACTTGACAGTGGTTGCCGATGTGGAAATCGAAAAGGAGTTCAAGGCATGTTGTAAAGGGCTGGTCAACCAGAAGGCGTCATTCCGCAAAGATGACGCCTCCAGCCGTCAAGTGTTGGACGAGTTGGATGTCTCCAGTTATGATCACGTCATCGTGCTCAGTTATGGCGACAAGGATGTGCAGGAAGCGGACGCGCTCACCCTGGTCACGCTCCTGCACTTGCGCGACATTGCCGAGAGACAGGGCCTCCACTTCTCTATCGTTAGCGAGATGCTCGACCTGCGCAACCGCGAACTGGCCGAGGTGGCCCACGTGGACGATTTCATCGTCAGCGACCACCTGGTCAGCTTGATGTTGTCACAGCTTTCAGAGAATAGTGAACTATACGATGTATTTACAGACGTGTTCGATCCCGAAGGCTCGGAAATCTATCTCAAGCCGGTGAGTGACTATATCAAGACCGAGCAGCCGGTTAATTTCTACACCCTGGTAGAGGCAGCCCGCCGCCGCGGTGAGACAGCCATCGGCTACCGGCTGTTACGTGAAGCTGGCCAGCCGCCATCCTACGGTGTGCATACCAATCCAAAGAAATCCGAGTTTGTAGCCTTTGCCGAAGACGATAAGGTCGTCGTGCTGGCAGAGAATTAACCAAACCAAAGTTCGGGCGACAGTCGAACTGCCGCCCGAACTTTTTAATTGCGGAACTTATCCCACGGGAACGACAGGCAGACAACGTAATCGTTGATGAGTTGATCGCCAGCGGCTATATTGCGGGCGTATGAGTTCCACTAAACATTGAAGCGGATATGCACGATCTCCCCATCCTGCACAACGTAATCTTTACCTTCCAGGCGCAGCTTGCCTTTGGCGCGCGCCTCGGCCAAGCCGCCCAGGTCAATTAAATCCTGGTAGGCGATCACCTCGGCCCGGATGAAACCCTTCTGCATGTCAGTATGAACCACTCCGGCGGCTTCCGGGGCAGTGGCGCCGCGCCGGACTGTCCAGGCGCGTAATTCATCGGATACGACCGTGAAGAAGGATTGCAGGTTGAGCAGGTCGTACGACAGGCTGATCATCTTGTTCAGGCTTAGCTCCTGGATGCCATATTCCGACATAAAGACGGTCACGTCTTCCGGCGGTAGCTGGGCGATCTCCATCTCCAGTTTGCCTTGCAGGGCGGCTGAGGGTCGATCTTGGGTCAGGGCTTCGCAATCTGGGAGGGTTTGTCCCTCGCCCACGTTCAGAAGGATGAGCACCGGTTTGCGCGTCAGCAGGCCAAAGCCGGAGAGGAGCCTGTCCTCCTCTGCGGAAATGGTTACCTGACGCAGCGGCGTCTCGCCGGAAAGGGTTTCGTGCAGGCGCTGGAAGAGGGCTGTCTGGCGCTCGTTGAGTACTTTGTCCGCGCCGCCCTTTTTACGTTCCTCGGCCAACCGTTCCAGCTTGCGCTCGACGGTAATCAGATCGTTGAGCAACAGTTCGCCCTCCATTGTAGCGATGTCACGCGCCGGGTTGACGCTGCCTGCTGGGTGCGGGATGTTGTCATCTGCAAAACAACGCACCACATGCAGGAAGCCATCCATCTGGGACAGCGGATTCAATAGCGCGCCCGATATTCCACTCCTGGCGGCCCCGACTTCCAGTCCGGCGATGTCGGCGTAGGTTACTTTGGCGTAGGTTTTCTTCTTGGGTTGGAATATTTCTTCTAGACGATCCACGCGCTGGTCGGGAACGTCCACCACGGCGGTGTGGACCTCCATCCGCCCGGAGGATGCAGTTGTCGGCGTATTGCCGCGCGTCAGGGCGTTGAAAATGGTCGTCTTTCCAGATTGGGGGAGGCCGATAATGCCAAGTTTCATCTGAACCTTTTGTTCTCACCACACTTGTGCCTGCGCACAGAGCAGGCAGAGTTCACAGCCTGCCCTGGCGGGCTAGGCCAGGGAGAACACAGAGTTTTTTCTTTTTCTTTTCTCTATGAACTCTGTGCTCTCTGTGGTAAGAAATGTTCGAGCACATGTTCTTAGCCACTTCCCTTGTGGCGAAATATCGATGTGGTAAAATTCAGCCGCTCAAGCCGGAGTGGCGGAATTGGCAGACGCGCACGACTCAAAATCGTGTGGGCTTCGCCCATGTGGGTTCGATCCCCACCTTCGGCACAGAAATTATAACATACCGACTTTTTTGATTGTCGGGGAGTAGCACCCGCGTTTTTTGCGGGACAGGCTGTCGTCAGTACGGAGTCTGGCCCTTTGCTATAATCAGGGGCAGACCCCCGGTAGCCTGTACGCTTCCGAGCGTTTGCGAGACCGCCACTCGGCGGCCTCGTTTTTGTGTAGGAGAAACCGACAATGAAGAAATCAGCTCCGCTGGCAGTCGAGGCTGCCGCACAGACCGAGACAGAGCCGTGGCACACCCTTTCCCCTCAAGAAGTTTTGGAACATCTTAGAGTAAGAGATAATGGCCTGACCTCCGCGCAGGCTGCCGAGCGGTTGGCGCAATACGGCCCCAATCAATTAACCGAAGCGCCGCGCCCCGGCTTCCTGGCGATGCTGTGGGATCAGTTCAATAATTTCATCGTCATGCTGCTGATCGTGGCGTCTATCATCTCTGCCCTGCTAGGCGAGTGGATTGACGCTTCGGCCATCATGCTGATTGTCCTGTTGAATGCGGTATTGGGCATTATCCAGGAACGCCGCGCCGAAGAAGCCCTGGCCGCCCTCAAGAAACTGGCTGCGCCGGAGGCTCATATCATACGCGATGGACACCGAATCAGCGTACCGGCGGGTGAGTTGGTGCCGGGAGACATTGTTTATCTGGAGGCTGGCAATCACATCCCGGCGGACGTGCGCCTGCTGGAGGCTGTCAACCTCCAGGTGGAAGAGGCGTCCCTGACCGGCGAATCGCTTCCCGTGCAAAAGAACGCTGCCATGAAACTGGAAAAGAATATCCCCCTGGGCGACCGCCGGAACACCGCCTTCATGGGAACCACCGTGACTTACGGGCGCGGGCGCGGCGTGGTCGTCGGCACGGGGATGCGCACGCAGCTTGGCATGATCGCCAGGATGCTCCAACAGGTGGATCAAGAGGAAACCCCGCTCCAGAAGCGCCTGGATCAACTGGGCAAGACCCTCGGCTGGGGCGCGCTGGCCGTCTGCGGCATCGTCTTTATTGTGGCAGTATTTCGCGGCACGGACCTCAGTATCCTAAATGCGCCGGGCGGCGGATTTCTGGCTTACCTTGCTCACGCAAAAAAGGAAATCGTCCAGATGTTCATGCTGGCGGTTGGCCTGGCGATCGCGGCTGTCCCCGAAGGATTGCCTGCGGTTGTAACCATTACGCTGGCGCTGGGCATGCACGAGATGATCCGCCACCACGCCCTCATCCGCCGCCTTTCCTCGGTCGAGACGCTCGGCTCGGCCACTGTCATCTGCTCGGATAAGACCGGTACGCTGACCCAGAATGAGATGACTGTCACCCGCCTGTGGGTGGATGAGCAGTTCGTCACCGTGACCGGCTCCGGTTACTCGCGGCGGGGCGAGTTCACCGTGGATGGCAAACCGGACGATCTACAAAAATATCCTGCCATTCTTACTGCCTTGTGGGTTGGCGCGCTGAACAATGACGCGCAACTCGAACCAGTCGAAGGGGATGACCAATCCTATCGCATTATCGGCGACCCGACCGAAGGGGCGCTGCTCATTGCCGCGGCCAAGTCCGGGGCCTACCACGTGGACCTGGGTGAGGCTTACCCACGCCAGGACGAGGTGCCTTTCGACTCGGAACGCAAGCGCATGATCACCATCCACGATGTTGCGCAGCCCACCGCCGACGATATCTCCCCCTTCTACGACGATAAGCTGCGCGGCTGGGACGTGATCGCCGTCAAGGGCGCGCCAGATGTGATGCTCGACCTGTGCACCCGCTACCAGACCATTGACGACGAATCCAGGCCGCTGGATGAAGCCGCCAGGCGGCGTATCCTGGATGCCAACGATGCCATGACGCAGGACGCTTTGCGCGTGCTTTGTATGGCTTACCGGGTGGTGCCCGAGGCCTCCGGTGAAGCCCCTGTCGAGAATCTCGAAAAAGATCTAACCTTTGTCGGCCTGATTGGCATGATTGACCCCGCCCGGCCCGAGGTGCGGCCTGCGCTCGAAAAGGCTACCGACGCCGGCATCCGCACGGTGATGATCACCGGCGATTATCCCAACACGGCGCGGGCGATTGCCCAAGCTATTGGGCTTTTGCGGCCCGGCCACAAGGTGCTGACCGGCGCAGATGTGGACCGCATGAGCGACGATGTGCTGAAAAGCGAGATCGAGCAGGTGGATGTCTTCGCCCGTGTCTCGCCCGAACACAAAATGCGCATCGTGGATGCCCTGCAGGCCAATGACGAAGTGGTCGCCATGACCGGCGACGGCGTCAATGATGCCCCGGCTATCAAGCGCGCCAATATCGGCGTGGCGATGGGCATCATCGGCACCGACGTAGCCAAGGAGACCGCCGACATGGTGCTGACCGACGACAACTACGCCAGCATCGTCTCCGCCGTAGAGCAGGGACGCATCATCTACAACAATATCCGCAAATTCGTCTTCTTCCTGCTCTCGTCCAACGTGGCCGAGATCATGATCATCTTCCTGGCGACCCTGGCTGGTCTTCCCTCGCCGCTGACCGTGATCCAACTGCTCTGGCTGAACCTGCTGACCGACGGCGCGCCGGCCCTGGC
>JALHUM010000305.1 GCA_022865905.1 Anaerolineales bacterium
ACCCGCCGTAGCGGCGGCGGTTTCGGGCAACCAGACGCCAGAGGGCGAGGAAGAAATTCTCGCCGGTCGTTCTGTGACGCGCCATCCCGCCGCGCCAGAACTCGTACAGTGTGACAAGAATGACCAGCGCCACAAGCCCAAAGCCTATCAAAGCGACCACGTTATGGATGCCGGCCGCGAAGATACCGATGCCAACCAGCGCGGCCACCAGGGCGGGCTTCCAGACGGCGCGTCCCAGGGTCTTGAACGTGGAGTGTCCCCAGGCAGAAAGCGGGGCAACGCCCATCAGCAGCATCAGCGCGCCGAAGAGCGGCGCGGTGGCGCGCTCGTAGAACGGGGGGCCAACGGTCACCTTTTGGTTGGTGACCAGTTCGGAGATGAGCGGGAAGATCACACCCCAGAAGCAGACGATCAGCACACCCATGAAGAGCAGATTGTTCAGCAGGAACAAGGCCTCACGGGAGAGCATGGACTTCATCTCGACTTCGGCCTTCAGGTCATTCCAACGATAGACCAGCAGCGATACCGAGCTGATGAGGGTCAGCACAATGAAATCGAAGAACAGCGGCCCGATAGCGCTTTGGGCGAAGGCGTGCACCGAGGAGAGCACACCGGAACGGGTCAGGAACGTGCCGAAGATGACCAGGTCATAGGTCAGGATGATGAGCAGCATGTTCCATTGCTTCAACATGCCGCGCTTTTCCTGGATCATGACCGAGTGAAGGAAGGCCGTGCCGGTCAGCCAGGGCATGAAGGCGGCGATCTCCACCGGGTCCCAGCCCCAATAGCCGCCCCATCCCAACACGTCGTAAGCCCAGCGCGCGCCCAGCACCAGTCCGAGCGAGAGGAACAGCCAGGCCACCAGCGTCCAGCGGCGGGTGAGGCGGATCCAGCGGTCGTCGGTGCGGCCGGTAACGAGCGCCGCGATGGCGAAAGCATAAGGGATGACGAAGGAGACAAAGCCGAGGTACAGCATGGGCGGGTGGATGATCATGCCCGGATGGCGCAGCAATGGGTTCAAACCCATACCGTCCGAGGGCGTGAGGAGGGTCGCGCCCGCCGGGCGGAACATGGCCGCCACCTCGCCGGAGGCCGTTTGCCACCACCTGGCAAAGGGGTTTTCAAAGAAGATGGTCAGCGCCAGGAAAAAGGCCAGCGTCACCGACGAGACCACGATCACCCAGGGCAGGAACTCGCGGTCGCGCTCCCATTTGCGTAGAGTCACCGCCGAGGCAAAGGCCGACATCAGCCACGACCAAAAGAGCAGCGATCCAGCCTGCCCGCCCCACAGGGCGGTGATCTTGAGATACATCGGCATACTATTCGAGGTTACAGAATAGACATACTTCAACTCATAGTGGCTGGTAGCCAGCAGGTAGATCAGGGTAAACGCCGAGATCGTGATCAGCGGGAAGGTGAGCAGCATGGCGCGCCGGGCGCTCTCAGCCCCGCGATAGGATTTCGCCAGCGCCCCATACACTGCCGTCCCCACGCTGAAGAGCGCCAGGAGAAAGGTCATCACGATAACGCCGAAGCCGAAATCTGCAATCATTAGTCTCCTCGTTAAATACCCTCACCCCTCGCCCGTCTCCAGAAAAAGAGAGAGGGGTTAGGGGTGAGGGTGGAAAGAACCTCAATGAACATGATATAAATTACCCCCCATTGACCTGCTGGGGGACAGCCTCTTCGTACTTGGTTGGGCACTTGAGCAGAAGCTCGTCCACGTAGAAGATGCCATCTTCGCCCAGGTGTCCGGTCATGATAGCCTGCGCTTCGTCACGCAACAGGTCCGGCTTGGGGCCGTTGTAGTTCACCTGCAAATGGGAGCGGTTCGGGTCAATGACGGCCTGGTGTAGGACGGCCGCCAGTCCACCCTGGGCTTCAATTTCCTTGTTATCGCCTGGGACATTCGCTACTTCAAAGGACAGGTTGAGGGTTTGTAGATCGTATTGGATGGTGGCCCCGATCACTGCCCCGGAGACGCGTAGATCGCGTCCGATCACATTGCTGCCTTTGGCGTTTAATTCATCCACGGTCATAAAATACTCGGCGCTGGCCTGCGTCGAAGAGGCGATCAAATAGATCACTGCCGCCAGGATCAACAGGCCTCCCACGATAAATTTGACGCGCCCAAAACCAGAGGGTTTTTGCATTGCGAATACC
>JALHUM010000306.1 GCA_022865905.1 Anaerolineales bacterium
ATGACGCCGGCGCCAACGGTCAGGCCGCCTTCGCGGATGGCGAACTTGGAGCCTTGCTCCAACGCCACCGGCACGATCAACTGCACTGTCAGGTTGACGTTATCGCCAGGCATGACCATCTCCACGCCCTCCGGCAGGGTAATGTCGCCCGTCACATCCATCGTCCGAATGTAGAACTGCGGCCGGTAGCCCGTGAAGAACGCCTTGTGCCGCCCACCCTCCCCCTTCTTCAGCACGTACACCTCCGCCAGGAACTTCTTGTGCGGCGTGATCGAGCCGGGCTTGGCGATCACCTGCCCGCGCTCCACATCCGTCCGCTCGATGCCGCGCAGCAGCAACCCAAGGTTGTCGCCCGCAATGCCCTCGTCCAGCGACTTGTGGAACATCTCCACGCCCGTCACCACCGAGGTGCGCGTCTCGTGCAACCCCACGATCTCCATCGGATCGCCTATCTTTACCTTGCCGCGATCCACGCGCCCGGTCACCACCGTGCCGCGCCCCTTGATCGAGAACACATCCTCCACCGACATCATGAACGGCCTGTCCACTTCACGCTTCGGCTCGGGAATGTACTCGTCCACCACCCGCAGCAGTTCCTTGATGCTGGCGTACTCCGGCGCATTCGGGTCGGTTGATGTGCTCTCCAACGCCTTCAAGGCGCTGCCGCGCACGATCGGGGTCGTGTCCCCAGGGTAGCCGTAGCTGTTCAACAGCTCGCGCAGCTCCAACTCCACCAGCTCCAGCAGCTCCGGATCGTCCATCATGTCCACCTTGTTCAGGTAGACCACGATCGCCGGCACTTCCACCTGACGAGCCAGCAACACGTGCTCCCTTGTCTGCGGCATCGGCCCATCCGGCGCGGCCACCACCAGGATCGCCCCATCCACCTGCGCCGCACCCGTGATCATGTTCTTGATGTAGTCCCGGTGCCCAGGCATGTCCACGTGCGCATAGTGCCGCTTCGCCGTTTGGTATTCCACGTGCGCTATGTTGATCGTGATGCCGCGCGCCTTTTCCTCCGGCGCATTGTCAATCGAATCGAACGGCCGGAACTCCGCCAGATTCTGGTAGCTGCACCACTTCGTGATCGCCGCCGTCAGCGTCGTCTTCCCGTGGTCAATGTGCCCCATCGTCCCCACGTTCAGGTGCGGCTTCGTCCGCTCAAATTTCTGCTTCGCCATAAATGCTTTCTCCTTCCAGTAGATGATAATGAAAAGGTGAATTCCAGGAGGAGTGCACCTTCTGAGGGCACTCTACCTCAATAATTGATTAGGAAGCAAGTATTTCTTTCGCCACCGATTCGGAAACCGGCGCGTAGTGTTCGAATTCCATCGAAAAGACGCCCCGGCCCTGAGTGCTGGAACGCAGCTCGGTCGCGTACTCAAACATCTCGCCCAACGGCACCATCGCGCTGATGGCCTGGGCGTTGCCGGGGCGAGGCTCCATGCCGCGGATGATGGCTCGCCGGCCGTTCAACCCGCCCATGATGTCGCCAACGTACTCTTCCGGCACGATGGCTTCCACTTTCATAATCGGTTCCAGCAGCACCGGCCCGCCCTTTTGGAAGCCTTCTTTAAAGGCAAAGATGGCCGCCATTTTGAACGCCATTTCACTGGAGTCGACCTCGTGGAACGAGCCATCGAGAAGCGTCACCTTCAGGTCAACCACTGGATACCCGGCCAGCACGCCGCTTTCGGCGGCTTCCTTGATGCCTTTCTCGACTGCCGGGATGAACTCACGCGGGATTGTCCCGCCGAAAATCTTGTTCTCGAAGAGGATACCGCTGCCGCGTTCACCTGGCTCCAGCGAGATGACCACGTGACCATACTGGCCGTGGCCGCCCGTCTGCTTGATGTACCGGTAGTTCACTTCCGGCACTGGGCGTGTAATCGATTCGCGATAGGCAACGCGCGGCTTGCCGACGTTGGCCTGCACACGGAACTCGCGCATCATCCGGTCCACGATCACGTCCAGGTGCAGTTCGCCCATGCCGGAGATGATGGTCTGACCGGTGTTCTCGTCCGAACGGACGCGGAAGGTCGGGTCCTCCTCAGAGAGCTTTTTCAGGGCTTCGCCCATCCTGCTCTGGTCGGCGGTCGTCTTGGGTTCGATGGCAATCGAGATGACCGGCTCAGGGAAGGTGATGGTCTCCAGCACGATCAGCTTATTGTCGCAGAGCGTATCGCCGGTAAAGCTATCCTTGAGGCCCAATACGGCTGCAATGTCACCCGCGCGGACTTCGGTGATGTCCTCGCGTCGGTCGGCGTACATGCGGATCAGCCGTCCGATGCGTTCACGCCTGCCCTTGATCGAGTTGGTTACCATCTGGCCCTGGCTGATGGTGCCCGAATAAACGCGGAAGTACGCCAGGCGTCCCATGTAAGGGTCGGTAACGATTTTAAAGACCAGTGCGCTCAGGGGCGCGTCATCCTGCGCAGGCAGCTCAACGATCTCGTCGTTGTGGGGATCGGTGCCCTTCACGGGCGGGATATCCGCCGGAGAAGGAAGGTAATCGAGCACTGCGTCCAGGACGAGCTGGACGCCTTTATTGCGCAATGAACAGCCACAAAAAACCGGTGTGGCCTTATTCGCAAGGACGGCCTGCCGGAGAGCCATTTTCAATTCTTCATTGCCAATCTCTTCCCCCTCCAGGTATTTGAGCGTCAAATCATCGTCGA
This sequence comes from Anaerolineales bacterium, assembly GCA_022865905.1. GTDB lineage: Bacteria > Chloroflexota > Anaerolineae > Anaerolineales > Villigracilaceae > CG2-30-58-95. Next base: position 2,679 of record JALHUM010000306.1, read on the forward strand.
GTTCGGCAATCCGCTCGACCATGTTATGGCGCAGTTCGTTGGCCTGCACCTTCAGGTCGGCTGGGATCTCGGCCTGGCGCGGCTCCCTGCCCAAGTCGTCGTCCCAGTAAATGGCCTGCTGGTTCATGAGATCAACGACGCCTTGAAAGGAGGCTTCCATGCCGATTGGCATTTGCATGGCAATCGGGTTGGCTCCAAGGCGCTGCTTGATGGACTCGATCGTGCTCTCGTAGGAAGCGCCCACCCGATCCATTTTGTTGACGAAACATATCCTAGGCACGCGGTAGCGGTCGGCCTGACGCCAGACCGTTTCGCTCTGCGGCTCCACGCCCTGAACGGCGTCGAAGATGACCACGCCACCATCCAACACGCGCAGCGAGCGCTGCACCTCGGCGGTGAAATCAATGTGGCCGGGCGTGTCAATGATGTTGACCTGGTAGCCCTTCCACTCCGCCGAGACAGCCGCCGAAACGATGGTAATGCCGCGCTCGCGCTCCTGCGCCATCCAATCTGTGACGGTCGTGCCGTCATCTACCGAACCCATGCGATGGGTCTTGCCGGTGTAGAACAGGATGCGCTCGGTCGTGGTCGTTTTACCGGCGTCAATGTGAGCGATGATGCCGATATTCCGATACTGTTCCAACGGGTAAGCGCGTGTCATAGAATCCTGCTGTTAAAGTTCAAGGCCGCCAATTACAGGCGGTAATGCGAGAATGCGCGGTTGGCCTCCGCCATCTTGTGGGTCTCTTCTCGTTTGCGAATGGAAGTGCCCTCGTTCTTGGCTGCATCCATCAACTCGTCGGCCAACTTCTCGGCGAATGACTTGCCACCGCGGGCGCGCGCGGATGAAAGGATCCAGCGGATCGCCAGCGTGGTGCGGCGGGCTGGCGGGACTTCCATAGGGACCTGGTAGGTGGCGCCGCCAACGCGGCGGGGACGCACTTCCATCATGGGCGCCACGTTCTTGAGCGCGGCGTCAAAGACCTCAACCGGGTTTTTACCGTTGGTGCGTTCTTTGATCAGATCCAATGAATCGTACATGATGCGCGTGGCTGTGCTTTTCTTGCCACTCTTGAGCATGTGGTGGATCAAGGTCTGGATGATGACATGGTTATAGCGGATATCCGGGGGGATCTCACGCTTTTCTGGCTTAGATCGTCGCATGCGAATACTCCATTATGGCAGCCAATAGGCTGCCATTATCTACGAAATGGCTGATTCCTTCGGACGCTTGGAACCGTACTTCGAACGACCCTGGCGCCGCTTGTCCACACCGGTCGTGTCCAGCGAACCGCGCACGATGTGGTAACGCACACCCGGCAGGTCCTTTACACGGCCGCCGCGTACCAGCACCACCGAGTGCTCCTGCAACTGGTGTCCTTCGCCAGGGATGTAAGCGGTCACCTCGATGCCGTTGGTCAGGCGCACGCGGGCGATCTTGCGCAGCGCCGAGTTCGGCTTTTTGGGCGTCATGGTGCGTACCACCGTGCACACACCTCGCTTTTGCGGGGCGCCCTTAGCCTGGCGGACGCGCCGCTGCTTATATGAATTAAGCGTATAAAGCAACGCCGGCGCTTTACTCTTGACCTTCTTCGATTGGCGACCCTTGCGGATCAGTTGATTGATTGTGGGCACATTCGCCTCCGAACAAAATTACATAACAAGAATATCGGTGTTCACTCAATAAATGAGGCCATCACCAAACGCGCCTGATGGCCTCACTCGTCTCACTTACGTAAGGGGCAGTGCGAAGCATTAGCCCTTTTAGGCAACGAAGGGCAATTCTAACATATGGCTATGAGCACGTCAAGGAAAAATTCTATCTATCTCTGAATTTTTCTCCCAAGTCGAGCAAACCAGTATCGTATTTTGGCGGATGAGCCTTTTCCTCGTCCTTACCGAAGCGCACCACCTCGCCGTTATCGCTGACCGCTTCCACGGCCAAGCCGAGGCTCTGCAGCTCTTTGACCAGTACGCGGAACGAAGCCGGGATGCTGGGTTCCTCGATCTGTTCTCCCTTGACAATCGCCTCGTAGGTATTCACGCGGCCCTGGACATCGTCAGATTTGACGGTCAACATTTCCTGTAAAGTATAGGCCGCGCCGTAGGCCTCCAGCGCCCACACTTCCATTTCGCCGAAGCGTTGGCCGCCGAACTGCGCCTTCCCGCCCAGCGGCTGTTGAGTAACCAGGCTGTATGGCCCCGTAGAGCGGGCGTGGACTTTATCCTCCACCAGGTGATGCAGCTTCAGAATGGTCATCACACCCACGGTGACCGGCTGGTCGTAAGGCTGTCCGGTTTTTCCATCCCGCAATGTCTGCTTGCCCAGGGTCGGGATCGGGTCGTTGGTCTTGAGCATCAGAGCCTGGGCTCGTTTTTCTAGATCCTTATCCGCCACGTTATCATGGCCATGATCGTGCAGCCACATCCGCAGGCAGACCTGCATGGCTTCCTGGTCGAACGCGCTGCGCTTGCTGGGCGCGGGCACTTGATCGAAAAAGATCGTACCGGGATCGTAACCGTGATCGCGCAACCATTCTTTCGCCGCAGCAAGACGGGCATAATTTACATCAGACGTGAAGCGATATACGTCATAACCGCGCTCACCCAACCACTGTTCCAGGTACAGGCGGCGTACTTCGTCGTCATCTTCGATCATCTCCGGGCTGTATTCCTGCTGCTTCAACCAATCCCAGGCAGTCTGGGCGGTCTCTTTCCAGGCCTGATCCGCGATCCAGGCACGCGCCAGTTCAGCTTCGATCTCCTCTTCTTTTGCGCCATCAAAAACGGGCGTGATGGCTCGGAATCCAAGTCGCTTGGCTGCCCAGCCCAGGTGAACTTCCAGCACCTGGCCGATGTTCATACGTCCCGGAACACCCAATGGGTTCAGGATGATGTCAACGGGTGTGCCATCTTCAAGGTAGGGCATATCCTCCACCGGAACCACCCTGGAGACCACACCCTTGTTGCCGTGCCGGCCGGCCATTTTATCGCCAGCGGTAATCTTGCGCCGCTGCGCCACCGAGACGCGCACCATCATATCCACGCCGGCCGACAGGTCGGCATTTTCCTCCCGGTTGAAAACCCTCACATCCACCACCTTGCCGCGCTCGCCATGCGGCATGCGCAGAGAGGTATCCTTCACATCGCGGGACTTCTCGCCAAAGATGGCGCGCAGCAGGCGCTCTTCCGGCGTCAGCTCTTTCTCGCCTTTCGGCGTGATCTTGCCGACCAGGATGTCATTGGGGCTAACTTCCGCGCCGATGCGGATGATGCCGCTTTCGTCCAGATCTTTGATGGCTTCTTCGCCCACGTTCGGGATATCGCGGGTGATCTCCTCGGGGCCAAGCTTCGTATCGCGCGCCTCCAGCTCGTACTTTTCGATGTGCACCGAGGTGAAGCGGTCTTCCTGTACCAGCCGCTCGGAGATCAGGATCGCGTCCTCGAAGTTCCCACCCTCCCACGAGATGAACGCCACGGTGACGTTCTGTCCCAGGGCCAGCTCGCCGCTCTCCGTGGAGGAAGAATCGGCAATAATGTCGCCGCGATGGATGACCTGGCCTTTGACCACCGCCGGGCGCTGGTCAATACAAGTGGACTGGTTGGAGCGCTGATATTTGCGCAAATGGTAGGTGCGCAAGCTGCCGCCCTTCTCGCTCATCACAATCGTAGAACCAGTTACGGAGACCACGTCGCCGTCTTCCTCGGCAATGATCACCTGGCCAGAGTCGAAGGCGGCGTGGTATTCCATGCCGGTCGAGACCAGTGGGATCTCAGGACGAAGCAGCGGAACAGCCTGGGCCTGCATGTTCGAGCCCATCAGCGCCCGGTTGGCGTCGTCGTGTTCCAGGAAGGGGATCAGCGCCGCGCTGATGCCGACCACCTGGTGCGGCGCCACGTCCATGTAATCCAGGTTTTCCGGTGCGATGAACAGGAAACCGGAGTGATAGCGGCAGGAAATGCGCGGGTTTTCGAACTCGCGATATTCATTCAGAGGCGCATTGGCCTGGGCAATGACGAATTTGTCCTCGGCATCTGCCGAGAGATACTCTACCTCATCTGAAACGAACGGGACAATAGCCACATCGCGTTTGGCCTTAGCGATTTTCTTGAGCATCTTGGCTGTGATGCGTTCGCCCGCCTTGACGAGCACCTCGCCGGACTTTGCCTCGGTTAGATCTGCTGACAGGGCGCAGCCTTCCAGGCGCGGGTCATTGCACGGCATTGATTTGAACACACGCCGGTAAGGAGTCTCGATAAACCCGTACTCATTCACCCGTGCAAAACATGCCAGACGACCGATCAAGCCGATGTTTGGCCCTTCAGGGGTCTCGATCGGGCAGATACGGCCATAATGCGAATGGTGCACATCCCGCACGTCAAAGCCGGCGCGCTCACGCCGCAATCCGCCTGGCCCCAAGGCCGAGAGGGTGCGCTTGTGGCGCAGCTCGGCCAGGGGGTTGGTTTGATCCATGAACTGCGAGAGTTGGCTGGAGCCAAAGAACTCGCGCAGGGCTGCCACCACCGGGCGGATGTTGACCAGCGTGACCGGCGAGAGCTGCTCCTGATCGCGGATGGACATGCGCTCCTTGATGACGCGTTCCATGCGGCGCAGGCCAATGCGCAGCTTGTTCTGGATCAGCTCACCCACCGTCTTGACGCGGCGGTTGCCCAGGTGGTCAATATCATCCGGCGGCTCGACGCCATTGTTAATAAGGATCATGCGTCGTACCAGGCGAACGATATCCACCTTCGTCACCGTCCGGTGCGGGATGGGAATATGCAGGTCGAGCTTCTGGTTGAGTTTATAGCGGCCGACGCGTTCCAGGTCGTAATGGCGCTGGTCGAACAACTGCTCTTCGAGGAACTGGCGAGCGTTGTCCAGTGTGGCTGGATCGCCGGGGCGCATTTTCTTGAAGAACTCAATCAACGCGGCTTCGGCGATGGTCAGATGGTGGGAGAGATCCCATTCTGGCTCCTGTTGCAGCGTTGAAGGGATGAAGAGGCGCTCCGGGTTGTTATCCACATCTTGGAACAAAGCCAGAAGCTCCTCGTCCGTTCCGGCGGTCAAGATCTTCTCGCCATTACCGTCATTGACCACCGACATCGCCCGCAGGAAAACCGTAATGGGCACGGTGCGCTTGCGGTTGAACTTCAGGATGATGTAGTCGCTCTTGCGCGTCTCGAACTCCATCCATGCGCCGCGATCAGGGATGAGTTTGGCCATCGCCAAGGGGCGACCCGTTGCCCGGTCCGTGGGCGCTTCGAAGTAAACGCCCGGGGAACGGATCAATTGCGAGACGACAACCCGCTCAGTCCCGTTGATAATGAACGTTCCCTTGTCGGTCATTTCGGGGAAATCACCCAGGAAGATATCCTGTTTGATCGGTTCCGGGACATCCGGGCCGGCCAGCAAAACCGAGACGTACAACGGGCTGGCGTACGTCAGGTCACGTTCGACGCACTCTTCGATGGTATGTTTCGGCTCGCTAAACCAATACTTCAACCCCCACTGCTCCGCTTCCGGGCTGCGGCTGGGGAAGTATAATTTCATCCCCTTGTTGTAGGATTCGATGGGCGAGATTTCGTGGAAGAGGTCCCCCAATCCTTCGCTTTTAAGACGAACGAATGAGTCCAGTTGTACTTCGATAAGGTTAGGGAGATCCAGCGAAAAAGGGATACGCGCGTAATTCTTACGGGGCAGGACAGATGCCATTTATTACTCCTGAACTTGCGAGGCCGGGCCGGAAAGTTGCACTGTCGTTTTAGTACCCCACTGGCGGCAGGGGGCATGGCGAATATGCAAACGAATATTATATCAAATTATGAATAAAAGGCAAGAGCCAATTTTCGATTATTTAAGGTAATTCGAACCCAAGAGCCCGAAGCGGAACCTAAATCGTTGACAAAAATGCCTCCCCATAGTAACATCTACGCCGCTTGCCGAGGTAGCTCAGTGGTAGAGCAGGGGACTCATAAGCCCTTGGTCGTGGGTCCAAATCCCACCCTCGGCACAAGAACCACCATATGTGGAAATTATCGGGTTATTTTCCCTAAAATCCACAGGTATAGGGGCATTCGGCACACTAAAAAGGAGTGTGCCGATGTCTATTATAGCCGAGACCCAGGGGACTGTCAGCCAGATCAGCCAACCTTTTTAAGACAATATCTTCTTTATATAGAGGGCACCGGTCATAACCCAGGAGGTAGGCATGCCGCCTATCGAGCAATTCGGACTTTCTTATTTTGGTATGAAGAAGAGGTGGAGCCGGAAGGCTGGTCAAACCCGATACGGAAGGTAAAAGCGCCTAAAGTACCAATTGAACCAATAGAGCCAGTTTCCATTGTGACTGTTTCAAAAATGATAAAAGTCTGTGAAAGAGGAACATTCACGGGTGATCGAGATACGGCAAATTTATTGTGCCTCCTGGATACCGGAGCCCGGGCAACTGAATTCCTAGATATAAATATAGAGGATGTTAATCAAACCTGTATTGCTATTCTTATCAGGCAAGGCAAAGGCAGTAAACCTCGTATCGTTTACATTGGAAAACAATCCCGGAAAGCCTTACGAAGATACTTGAAACACCGCAAGGATAACAACCCTGCGCTATGGGTGTCCCACCCACGGTTTGATTTGGAGAGAATCAAATACGATGGGTTGCGCGGGATCATTCGTCGCCGTTCCCTGGATGCGGATGTTGTAGCGCCTTCCTTGCATGACTTTCGTCGAGCCTTTGCGCTTTCGATGCTCAGGAACGGTACGGACGTTTTCACTCTGGCGAAGCTAATGGGGCATGAGGGGATTACCGTCTTGCAGCGCTACCTGAAGCAGACCAACCAGGATACCGAAGAAGCTCATCGACGGGCTGGTCCGGTGGATAATGCAGGGCTGTAAATTAATTCTAAAAGAGGGATAAACTTCACCCGTGTTCAAGAAGTTGCATCCGTTGATAGATAACCCAATCGGTCATTCTCCAACTTGGAGAAATGGCATAATATCCGAAATTAATATCTGCACCAGATCTGCACCAGCAACAGCTTTCTCCAACTTGGAGAATTTCATAGAAAATCTTGAGCTACAAAATTGAAATGATAAGCGAATTGGAATCGGTATTGCGAAAAAAGCAAAACCTCCCAAGGGATTTTCCTCGAGAGGTTATTAGAGTAGCGGGGGCTGGACTCGTCGCGAAGCATCCTTCAGGGAATAGCGACCTCCGGGTTATGAGTTGCTCCCCCGTTCCCGCTGAAATTCACAAACAAACTCGATATTTGAGCTTTATTGTCGGACCCTGGTTCGGAAGAATCCTTCGGACTGCCATAGCGGTTTGATTTCGAGATTTTTACCCCAACTTTATAAAAAAATCAAGGTCAACGCCGCCTTGCTTCCTTATGCAACTAACAGATTCGCTCAATGGCAGCGGGGGGGGACAGTCAAGCTACTCTCCCATTATCGCACAATTCTTGGCAAAACGCGCGCCATTCGCGAGTGGCGCAGTTGCTATCTGCTCGCAGCCGATGTTGGGCAGCCACCTCTCCTTTGGCTTTTCTAATAATTTTCCTCATCGCGGCCATTGAGGGCAGCCCCTTGTCCTGGATTCTGGTAGATAGGCACGGCGTTGACGATCTTCGCGCATCATCCCACCTCTGGGATGACATATATCATTGACATTCAACTGATTGTATTGATAATACATCAGTAACTGCATCCATGCGCAAGGGCCAAAATATTCCAGAGCCTAAACCAGCGAAAGGAGCAATATGTCCTCCCCAAAACCAGTTTACCCCTACATCCCCAACTCAGTGCCAGCTGTCAAAGAGCAAATGCTGCGAGAAGTCGGCGCAGCCAGCATCGAAGAATTCTATTCCGACATCCCCGAAAACCTACGCTTCAAAGGCAAACTCAACCTGCCCGAACCGTTGCTCTCAGAGGCAGAACTCATCCGCCACGTGGACGGCCTGCTGAATAAGAACCGCTCCACCCGTGAGGTGCTCAGTTTCCTGGGCGCGGGCTGTTACCAGCATCAGGTTCCGGCCGTGTGTGACGAGATCAACTCGCGCGGCGAGTTTCTCACCGCCTACGCCGGCGACCCATACGAAGATCACGGGCGCTTCCAGGCCCTCTTCGAGTACGAGAGCATGATGGCTGAATTGCTCAACATGGATGTGGTCAACGTGCCTAATTACGATGGCTTCCAGGCTGCCGCCACTGCTCTGCGCATGGCGGCCCGCATCACCGATCAGACGACCGTCCTGTTGCCAGTGAACATGGGGGCGGATAAATTCTCGAAGGTGCACGAATACCTGAAACCGGACATGACCATCGAACGCATCCCCTTCGACCCAAAGAGCGGATTGCTCGACCTGGCCGCGCTGAAGGCGAAACTTAGCAAACAGGTCGCGGCGGTCTACTTCGAGAATCCCACCTACCTGGGCCTGCTCGAGACTCAGGCCGACCAGATCAGCTCCATGGCGCACGCCGCGGGGGCGCTGTCCGTCGTCAGCGTGGAGCCGCTCTCGCTGGGCGTGCTCCGGCCTCCGGTCGAGTACGGAGCCGACATCGTCTGCGGTGACATCCAGAGCCTGGGCATCCACATGCAATACGGCGGTGGTCACGGCGGATTTATTGCAACCAACGATGATCCCAAGTTCGTGATGGAATTTCCCTCCCGGCTGTTCGGCGTCGCGCCCACTGTGGTGGAGGGCGAGTACGGCTTCGGTGATGTGGCCTACGAGCGCACGTCCTTCGCACAGCGTGAGGAAGGCAAGGAATGGGTCGGCACAGCGGCGGCGCTGTGGGGCATCACCGCCGGCGTCTACCTGGCGCTGATGGGGCCGCAGGGTATGGTAGAGATCGGCGAGGGCATCATGCAGCTCTGTCGCTACGCCATGAAGAAGATCGCTGCCATCCGCGGCATGAAGGTGACCTTTGCCGAGACGCCGCACTTCACCGAGTTCGTGGTCAACTTCGACGGAGCCGGCAAACGCGCCGCTCAGGTCAACCAGGCTTTACTGGAACGAGACATCTTCGGTGGCAAGGACCTTTCGAGCGAGTTCCTGGCGCTGGGGCAAAGCATTCTGTTCTGCGTCAGCGAAGTCCACATCCTGGCCGATCTCGACCGGCTGGTAACCGCCCTGAAGGAGGTGGTGAAATGAAACCGATAACCCCCAAACCCATGCCGCACCGCTTCCATCAGGCGCGTTGGGACGAGCCGGTCATTTTCGAACTGAGCCAACCTGGGGCGCGCGGCGTGCTACTGCCGCCGGTCGAGGCGGGGATCGAGCAGGAGGTCGGCAACCCAGCCCGGGCGTTGCCCGAAGCGGTGCGTCGCACGGTCCCGCCCGCCCTGCCGGAGATGTCCCAAATCCACGTATTGCGCCATTACGCTCGTCTCTCACAGGAAAATTTGGGCGTCGACTTGAACATCGACGTCGGCCAGGGTACTTGCACGATGAAATACAGCCCCAAGGTCAACGACCAACTGACCCGCACCCCCAAACTGACCGAACTCCACCCCCTGCAAGACGAATCCACCGTGCAGGGCATCCTGGAGGTGATGTACCGCCTGGAAGGGATGCTCAAGGAAATCTCCGGCATGGATCGGGTCACCCTGCAACCGGGGGCTGGCTCGGCGGCGATTTACACAAATATTTGCATGATCCGCGCCTATCACGCCGCCCGCGGCGAGGACAAGCAGCGTGACGAGGTCATCACGACCATCTTCTCGCACCCCTCCAACGCCGCGGCGGCAAAAGTGGCCGGCTACAAGGTCATCACGCTCTATCCCGACGCTGACGGCTATCCGGACCTGGAAGCGCTCAAAGCGGCGGCCTTCGAGCGGACGGCGGCCCTGCTGATCACCAATCCGGAGGATACCGGCATCTTCAACCCACGCATCGCGGAATTCGTGCGCATCATCCACGAGGCGGGCGGGCTGTGCTCGTACGACCAGGCCAACGCCAACGGCATCCTGGGCATTACGCGCGCCCGCGAGGCTAGTTTCGACCTGTGTCATTTCAACCTGCACAAGACCTTCTCCACCCCGCATGGCTGCGGCGGCCCGGCGGCCGGCGCCAGCGGCGTGACCGCCAGGCTGGCCCCCTTCCTGCCCGTCCCGACCGTGGAGTTCGACGGTCAGAAATATTACCTGGACTACAACCGCCCGCAAAGCATCGGAAAGGTGCGCCCGTTCTACGGCGTAACGCCCAACATCCTGCGGGCTTACGCCTGGATCATGAGCCTGGGCGCCGACGGCCTGCGCGAGGTAGCCGAGGTCGCCGTGCTCAATAATAACTACCTGCTCAAGAAGGTGCTCGAAGTCCGCGGCGTCAGCGCGCCTTATGCCAAAGGTAAGCGCCGCATCGAACAGGTACGTTACAGTTGGGAACAACTATATCAGGAGACCGGCGTTCACTCAGAGGAGATCGAGACCCGCGTGGCCGATTTCGGCATGCATTACTGGACCAGCCACCACCCCTACATCGTCCCTGAGCCAATGACCCTCGAGCCGACCGAGTCTTACTCCAGGGCCGACCTGGACGAGTATGCCGCCATGCTCAAGCAAATCTCCGACGAAGCCTACACGAACCCGGAGATCATCAAGACTGCCCCTCATAACAGCACCGTCCATCGCACCCACCAGGAGCCGTTCGACAACCCGGACGAGTGGGCGCTAACCTGGCGGGCGTATTTGCGCAAGACGGGGCTTCCTTACCCCAGCCCCTCTTCCTCTGCGGAGACTTTGCCTGAAAGGAGAGGGGAGTAATCAATGAAGCGGCTGGGATTGATCGTCAACCCCATCGCTGGCCTCGGCGGGCGGGTGGGGCTGAAAGGCAGCGACGGTCTGGAAGTGCAACAGCAAGCCCGCACCCTGGGCGCCGTGCCGCTGTCCCAGGAACGCGCTGCCGCTGCCATGGAGGTTCTCCATCCGATGGCGGCAGAATTCGAACTGCTGACCGCCCCAGGCGAGATGGGTGAGACGATCGCCCGCCGCTGTGGATTCACCCCTCGGGTCACTCCGACGCCCGGCCTGCTAGCCGAGATCCCACTCGTTACCACTGCCGAAGATACCCGCCGCGCCGCCCGGGCTATGCTAGAGGCTGATGTTGACCTAATCCTGTTCGCCGGCGGCGACGGGACCGCCCGGGATATGTATGAGGCCATTGGGGACGACTTCCCCGCCCTGGGAATTCCGGCGGGGGTCAAGATTTACTCGGCGGTCTACGCCGTCATCCCGCGCAGTGCTGGCGAGCTGGCCGCTGAATTCCTGCGCGGCGTGCGCATCCGCCTGCACAAGGCCGAAGTGCTCGACCTGGACGAAGAGATCTACCGACAGGGTCACATCATCACCCGCCTGTACGGTTACCTGAAAATCCCCTACCGGCGTGAAATTGTGCAAAACCAAAAGGTGCCTACCCCTGCCAGCGAAGCTGCCCAGGCCCAGGCCATTGCCGCCGATGTGATCGAGCGCATGAAGCCCGGCCTGGCCTACCTGCTCTGTCCGGGCACCACCACGCGGGCCGTGACCGAACGGTTGGGGTTACCCAAGACCCTGGTCGGCGTGGATATCATCACTCGTGACGAACTGCTGGCCGCCGATGTCAGCGAACGGCAGATTCTGGATGTCATGGAACAGCGCCAATTGGGTTTGATCGTCACACCTACCGGCGGACAGGGATTCCTGCTCGGGCGCGGCAACCAGCAAATCAGTCCGCAGGTGATCCGCCGAGTGTGCCGCGAGGACATGTTGGTCATCTGCCTGGCATCCAAGATCGCTGCCTTGCAGGGACGCCCGTTGCTGGTGGATAGCGGCGATCATCAAGTGGACCGTCTACTGGCCGGTTACTTGCCGGTCATCAGCGGATATCATGAAACAATCATCTACAAAGTTGAGGCTCCAGACTTATAGAGTTCCGAAGTCTGATAAAGGCCTCACAGGAGGTTTCCATGCGCATCTTGAAAGACAAACGCGTTCTGATTACCGGCGGAGCGAGTGGCATCGGCTTCGCCACGGCAAGACGTTTTTTGGAAGAAGATGCGAAGGTAGTCATCCTGGATCGCGATGTGGCCGCCTGCCAGTGCGCCCAAAAGGAACTGCCCGGCCTGAGCGGGGCGATCCTGGCCGATGTCTCGGATGACCAAGCGGTGAAGCGCGCTTTCGAGGAGTTGGACGCCCTCTTTTGCGGGCTGAACGTGCTGATCAACAACGCCGGCATCAGCATCCGCAACCCGTTCATGGAGATCACACCAGAGCAATGGCGCACGGTGGTCAGCGTCAACCTGAACGGCGTCTTCTACGTGGCCCAGCAGGCCGCCCGGCGTATGCTGGCCGGCGAGGGCGGTGTGATCCTGAACATGGGCTCCACGAACGGGCTGATGGGCTATCACTACTACGCCGATTACAACGCCACCAAAGCTGGCGTGATCGAACTGAGCCGCTCGATGGCACTCGAACTGGGGCCGAAGATCCGCGTCAACGCGGTCTGCCCCGGCTTCATCATGACCCCGATGCAGGAAGCCGAGTACACGACTGAAATGCGCCAGGCTTTCGAGAACAAGGTGCCCTTGTGCAAACTGGGCCGGCCGGAAGACGTAGCCGCGCTGTTCGCTTTCCTTGCCTCGGATGAGGCGGTCTTCATCAGCGGCCAGTACTTCGTGATCGACGGCGGTGAGATCGCCGGAGGTCTGGCCAGCCAGGCATAAAGGATATCAACATGGACATTCTAAGAAACAAAGTTGCTCTCATCACCGGCGGCGCATCAGGCATCGGACGGGCGACGGCCCTGCTATTTGCCCGGGAAGGTGCCGCGGTTGCCATTGTGGATATCAACGCCGAACTCGGTCAGTCCGCCGTGAAGGAAATCGAGACCCTGGGCGGTAAAGCCATCTTCATCGCCTGCGATGTGACCAAAGTGGAAGACTGTCAGCGCGCCGTCGAGACGACCGTGGCGGCCTTCGGCGGCCTGGACATCCTCTTCAACAACGCCGGCATCATCCGCCGTGCCGATGTGCTCACCACCACCGAGGCCGAGTGGGACCGCGTGATGGCCGTGAACGTCAAATCCATCTTCCTGATGAGCAAGGTTGCCATCCCGCACATAGAAAAGCGCGGCGGCGGCTCGATCATCAACACCAGTTCCGGCTGGGGTCTCAAGGGCGGCGGGAACGCCGTCTCGTACTGCGCTTCCAAGGGTGCGGTGACCAACATGACGCGTGCCATGGCCATCGACCACGGTAGGCAGAACATCCGCGTCAACGCGGTTTGCCCCGGCGACACTGATACCCCCATGCTGCGCAACGAGGCAAAACAACTCGGTCAGCTTGAGAAGGAGTTTATGGCCGAGGCAGCCTCCCGCCCGCTGGGGCGCTACGCCCAGCCGCTGGAGATTGCGACCACTGTACTTTTCCTAGCCAGCAACGCCGCCAGTTACGTCACCGGTGCCGCTCTGGTAGTGGATGGGGGTGGATTAGCATGATGAGTGGCTCTTGGAAGAACTCAAACCAGACAAGAAAGTCTGGTAAGAAGATTCAAGATAATCCCCATCCTAGAAAATTGCGACGTACTCTGTAAGTACGTCGCAATTTTGTTATTTCACTTCCAACAGCTCCACATCGAAGACCAGGGTGGCATTGGGCAGGATGACGCTGCCCGAAAATGATGCTTATCGCTTGGGTGTCGTCCCAAAAAATGCGGAACTGGTTTATAGCAAGGATGGTACCCTGATCGCGGACGTTTCCGACAAAGAACCGGATAACCGCCTGCTACGCTACGTTTTGGTGGGGGATACCTTCGTCAATGCCAACCTCATCCAGCAGGGACACGCTTCCGCCCTCGACACCCCGCCGGAGATCCCGCTCATTTGACATCAGCCATTCCGTGCTCCGCATCATACTATCAGCCACGCTGGGCTGGTCGGCAGGGGGAGCTGGCCGCATCCGGGGGAAATCTCGTTGGCCCATCGTGGCGTGCTATTTCTGGATGAGTTCCCCGAATTCGGGATGCGCGTGCTGGAAGTGCTGCGCCAGCCAATCGAAGACAAGGTTGTGACCATCAGCCGGGCGCAAGGCTCGCTGACCTTCCCAGCAAATTTTCAATTGGTCGGTGCGATGAATCCATGCCCGTGCAGATAACAATACAAACGCGCTAGAGATAACCAAGAAATGGTTGCGTCCAATGCGGGTGTTTGATAGAAAGTCAGCGGGGTGAGGCGGTCGCAAAGAAATGGCAAGCATTTTAACAAATAGCCGTACGGACTCAACAAACAGTCAAGGGAATCAGCCTGACTGTTTACCCGGCGCAACCAAAAATAATGAAAAGACGAGACAAGGGTGGAAAACCAGCCTGCTCGCCTTTTCTGGGGGGG
>JALHUM010000307.1 GCA_022865905.1 Anaerolineales bacterium
CTGATCCCGACCGCATCCGGTAAACCGGGTATATCCTCACCGCGGTACTGTAAAGGGATTTTGGTTTCCTTAGAAAATTCGCGGCAGTAATCTTTCAGGCTTAAGTTGATCCCGGCAATATCAAGCACTGGCGGACGCAGGCTGTGGGATAGGCTGCGCATACGCTCCGACATTTGATCTATCCGGGCGATCGCCTCAGATAAGTGTTGAGAGATCGGTAGGAGATTGTCAGGGAGTTCGTTGATGACCGAGTCGAGGCTGTATTTCAAGGTGATCAACACCTGCCCGGCCTCATCGTGCAGCTCACGTGAGACACGCCGCCGTTCCTCTTCTTGCGCGCTCACAATTTGCTGCGTCAATTTGCGAAGTTTTTCCTGACTGGCGCTCAGACTGGCTGTTCTTTCGGCCACGCGCTTCTCCAGCTCGTTCTTGGCGCGCTGAAGAGATGCTTCAACCTGCTTACGATCGGTTATGTCGCGCGAGACCCCCAAAATAGCTTTTATATTTCCTGAACTATCACGGAGTGGGATCAGCCAGGTGCTCAACCATAGCGCTCCCACAGGAAATAGGACTTTGTGATCGAAACATTTCGCTTCTCCGCTCTTTATAACTTGTTCCAAACTGTTTTTAAACCGCTTATTATCCCTTTTGGAAAAGAACTGCCCCCTTGGCTGTCCAATCAACCCTGCGGGTTGCAATCCTATGCTCCTGGCTGCAAAAGAGTTGACATATTCTATACGATCATCACGATTGATACTGAAAATCATGTCATGGGTTGCTTCAGCCAGCATCCGGTAGCGTTCCTCACTTTCACTCAGCGCCTCTTCCGCTCGTTTGCGCTCGGTGATGTCGTTGACGGAGCCAACGAGGTGAGTGCAACGGCCCTTGTCATCAAAGACGGGTGCAATGCTGACTTCACCGGTCAGCCTCCCGGTGGGGTAATCAGAGATCTCTACCCAATGGACGATAGTCTTCGCCTCGATGGCCTGACGGTATTTTCCCAACACCATCGTCAGAGATGGCTCCGGGATGACTTCGGTCACCGTTTTGCCAATGATTTGATCCTGGCTCAAGCCGGTGATGCGGTAAAATGACGGATTGACCGAAATAAAGCGGTATTGTCCTTCAGTTTCGACTGCCAGATAGAAGATGACATCCCCGACAGTTTCGTAGATGGAGGACAGCCGTTGCTCGTTGTCGCGCAGCGCTTCTTCCGCTCGTTTGCGCTCGGTGATGTCTTGCATAATACCCGAGCGAATAAGCTCTCCCTTTAGCTTCATCGGAACTACGCTGAAGTGAACGTGGATGAGATGCCCGGCTTTATGTTTGAGACGGTACTCACCATGAACGGGCTTATTCCGGGCCACATTTTGCGCAATTGGCGTTAGTTTGGGGAAATCCTCTTCAGCCATCAAGTCGCGGGTATTGCGGCCCAGTAGCTCTTCTTTTGTGAACCCTAGCATCCTGCCAAGAGCATCGTTCACGAAAATCAACCTGCCGGAGGGGCCTGTTGATTGAAAGATTCCATCCAATGAAGTTTCAGCAATCAATCGAAATCGCTCTTCACTCTCCTGTAAATCCCGCGTGCGATCCTCGAGCATCGTTTCCAGGTGTAACTGGTATTTTCTTAGTTCCTCCGTCGTGCGCAGGAGATTAGTAGCCATTGCCAGGCGGATTTGTTCCTGCTCATCCAGCACGACCTGGCGGGCGCCGATGATAAAGCCGGTAGCCATGCCATTGAGGAGAACCACCAGTCGGGGATACAACTGCGCGATCTCATCCCGGGATGCGCACTCGACCACCTGCCTCGCCCACAATTGTCCCGTCGCTTCTATGACCTCAGGTTCAATACAACGCAGGCTCGCCAGATTACCACCGATTTCACGCGCTGCGGACTTATCTGGGACTTCAACTACTAGAAAGGCAATGGCTTGATCCGTTAGCTGTGTAAATTTCTGGAGCGCCTCGTCTCGATCCAAGAGTAGACTGCCAACAGAGACCAGGACAGCATTCCATTGCTGTGCGATTGCATCCCGGCGTTGGTGGATCTCTCAAGAAAATTTGGGGATTTCCACTGCGTTCACTCGCTTCTTCCTGATCCTCGAAAGCGGTCTATGGCTTGCGGCCTATGCCGACAAATCCCAATGCCCGTTCTGGCTGCTCCATGAGAATATCATCGGGGCCTTCTGGATGCCAGAGGGGAATACGCACTACACCCGGCTCGACCAGCTCGTACCCATCGAATAAGCGAGAAACCTCCGTAAGATTTCTGGATACCGATGGCGAACCGGCGCCAGCAGACAATTTATTGATTTGAGCCACGGTTTCGCTGGGAGCGCCTTCTTCAGAGTAGTGTGAGACAACCAGATAACTTCCCGGAACCAAGCTGGTTTTCAATATTCGCAGTATTTCCAGTAGTTGCCCATCATCCTTGACAAAGTGCAGTACAGACACCATAAAGACCCCAAGCGGTCTGTGCAGATCAATCAACCCTGTGAATGATGGGTGTTTTAGAATCGCTTCGATGTTATGGATATCTTCCTGGATGACAGCGGCGTTCGGGTTGTCTTTTAGAATGGCCTGGCTGTGTATGACCGCAATTGGGTCAATATCCACGTAGACGATGTGGGCCGAAGGGTTGATCCGTTGGGCGATCTCGTGAACATTGCCTGAGGTCGGGATGCCAGAGCCAATGTCAAGGTATTGATCTATCCCTTGCTGGCACAGGAATTTCACTGCCCTGCGGAGAAAAGCCCGATTGGCCAATGCTCCCAACCGAACGTCGGGACAGGCATTAATCACCATATCGCCAACCCTGCGGTCTATTTCGAAGTTGTGATAGCCGCC
>JALHUM010000308.1 GCA_022865905.1 Anaerolineales bacterium
AGGGAAGGGGGGAACGGGGGGTTAGATCCGGCAAAATAATCTTTCCAGACGCGCATCAGTAGTTCGTAGAGGCCTTCCGGGTAGATTTCCCACATCCCCGAATACTCGTTGCCTTTCGGCTGGACCTGTGAGGCAGCCACGACGGGAAACTTAGGGTCATTCTTGACGACAGTTCGCGTGTAATAGTTCACGCCCAGCAGGTCGAGCGTTCGGATCTTCTCCAAATCGCCCGGCTTGATGAGGCTGGCTGTGAGCATCTTGCTGACGGCAAATTCCTGCATCGGCGTCGTCCCTTTGAGCAGAGGGTCGAGCATGGCGCGGTTCAAGACCGTGTCCATGCGGTAAGCAGCATCGCGGTCCTTCCTGGAATCCGAAGCCGGATGCACCGGGTTGAGATTCAGCACGATGCCCACCTTGACCGGCTTCTTCGCCGCGCCGCGAATCGCCTCGGCGGCCAAGCCGTGCGAGAGCAACAGATGGTGCATGGCTTTGAAAGTCGCCGCCGGGTCTTTGATTCCGGGCGCGTGGCTGCCATCGAAGTATCCTGCCGCGGCCGTGACCCATGGCTCGTTGTGCGTGATGATGGTGTGGACGCGGTCAGAGAGCCGCTCGGTGACGACGCGTGCGTAGTCGGCGAAGGCATACGCGGTTTGTCTCTCCGGCCAGCCGCCCCGGTCCTGTAACGCCTGCGGCAGGTCGAAGTGGTACAGATTGGCAAACGGTTCGATTTTGTGTTCGAGTAGTTCGTCCACCAGCCGGTCGTAGAAGTCCAACCCTTTCTGGTTGACAGTCCCCTCGCCCTCAGGTATGACGCGGCTCCAGGATATAGAAAATCGGTACGCCTGGATGCCCAGTTCGGCCATCAACGCCACGTCTACCTTGTAGCGATGGTAATGGTCAATGGCCACGTCGCCGGTCTCGCCATTGGCGATCTTGCCGGGCGCGTGGCAGAAGGTGTCCCAGATGGACGGGCCTTTGCCGTCCTCGTTCCATGCGCCTTCGATTTGATAAGCAGAGGCGGCGACGCCCCAGACGAAGTTTTTGGGAAAAGTGAGTTTTGGCATCGAATTCCCCGAATTTCACGAAATATGTGATTTTATCTGTGCTGGATTTTCGTGGGCCAGTGCAGCCTGATAGACTGTTTCCAGAAACCCCAGCCCGAGGATGCGGTGCACCTCCATCACCGCTCCGATGATGGCATAAGACAATTCCTTGAAAAGTAGCTTATTCATATAGCCTCCAAAGTGATAAAAACTCGTGCCTTCGATGCTAATAGAATACAGCAAAAACCAATCTCCCGCAAGCGAGTATAATCGGCAATATGACCAGCCCCACGAAACGCGTTCTAGACCCTGAGCCGAAACCCGATGACCGCCTCGACCAGACCCTGCGTCCTCAACTGCTTTCCGACCTGATCGGGCAAGAGCAGGTAAAGGAGAATCTGGCAATATTGATCGCGGCTGCTCGCCAGCGTAAAGAGCCGCTCGACCACGTGCTCTTCTACGGCCCGCCCGGACTGGGTAAAACCACGCTTGCACACGTTGTCGCCAATGAAATGGGTGTCAACATCAAGGTCACCTCCGGCCCGGCCATCGAACGCGCCGGGGATTTGGCCGCCATTCTGACCAACTTACGGGCTGCTGATGTGCTCTTTATTGACGAAGTTCACCGCCTGGGCAAAGCCGTGGAAGAGGTGCTCTACCCGGCGATGGAAGATTACGCCCTCGATATTGTCATTGGCAAAGGCCCTTCGGCGCGTTCCATCCGCTTGAAACTGCCTCGCTTCACAATCGTCGGCGCGACGACGAGGCTGGCCTTGATGACCGCGCCGCTGCGCGCCCGCTTCGGGGCGGTCTATCGCCTGGACTATTATGAACTGGCGGCGATGCAGGCTATCGTCCGGCGGGCAGCGGGGATGCTGAAGGTGGAGATGGATAGAGGCGGCGTGGAGGAGATCGCCCGCCGGGCGCGCGGGACGCCGCGAGTGGCGCTCCGTCTCCTGCGCCGCGTGCGTGACTATGCCCAGGTGCGCGCTGACGGGACAGTCACGCGTGTCGTCGCGCACGAGGCTCTCGATCTGCTGGCCGTTGATCCGCTCGGCCTGGATGACGTGGATCGCCGCGTGCTGAAGACCATCATCACCAAATACAACGGCGGGCCGGTTGGATTGGCGACCATCGCCGCCTCCATCAGCGAGGAACCAGATACCATCATGGATGTGGTCGAACCCTACCTGCTGCAACTCGGCTTCCTCGACCGCACACCGCAGGGTCGCGTGGCGACCAAGTCCGCGTATGAGCACCTGGGGGTGGAGTTCAACCAAGAGACACAGCCGAAATTACTCTAAACTATGGAACTGTTCGAAATTGTTAAAGATATCGCAAATGTATTAAACAATTTGACTCCGAAAAGCCTGTTCACAAGGCATTTAAGGCGGGGATAGGTTCATTTGGAGAGCCTCAATTGGTCAAGATAATATCGGAACGGTTAAACGATTTGGGTAAATATAAAACCCAAACAAAACGGACTCCTGATTTAATTTTAAATGACGAATGGTTTTTAGAATTCAAAGTAGTACGGCCATATGGAGATAACAGCGAGGTTGCTGAAAATTGGTCCGTAAACATGCTGCATCCGTATGCTGGTAATACCAGCTTAATAGGTGATGCTATCAAATTGATTAGCCAGAATAGCAATGCACGAAAAGCTGTAATTCTGATTGGCTACGAACATCAGCCGCCTAAAATATCTCTAAACCCACTCAGTGTGTCATTTGAATTGATTTTGACTCAGGTAATTCAATTGAAAATTGGGCCGCGCGTAGAAGAAATTAGAACCGACTTGGTTCATCCAGAGCATCAGGTTGTAAGATGTCTGGGTTGGGAACTTATCTAAAAGAGCAGTGGAATGGTATAGTAGTAGTATGGAAACAATAGGAAATTATCTCATCCTGGGATGTATAGTCATCTTTGTGATTGGGGGGCTGATCTTCCTCGCCACCAAATTCGGCCTGCCGCTGGGGCGCCTACCCAATCAGTGTGTGGTGGTGACGGAGAAAAGCGTGAGATTTGCAATGTGGTAAAAAATATTAGGATGCGTGACAAAGAATTCGTGTAACCATAAATAACCAAAATAAATGCTCCCAACCCGTTATCTCGAGAAATTCCTCCAACAGAAACAGCCCCATTTGCAGGAAATCGTTCTGGAGCTTAGAAACATTATCGCATCTGTCGCTCCTACTGCAACCGAGACTGTCCTCTGGAATGGTCTCAGTTACTATGATGAAAAACGCGGAGGGCCGGTCAGCGCCGGGATCTGCCAGATAAGCGTTCACGAGAACCATGTGCGCCTCGCCTTTATTCATGGATCGTTCTTGTCCGATCCGCAACACCTTCTCGAAGGTGATCAGAAGTACAAGCGGTTTGTGAGGATCCAATCTTTCGAGAACGCTCCTTGGGACTATTTGAAGGATCTGATCACATCCTCTTCCCACTTCGACCCCCGCACATTACAGACTCGATGAAATTCTTCTCTGAGTTATATTCTCCGTGGTGAGCGTGAAAACCTCCGACTTCGATTACGACCTTCCCCCCTCGTTCGTTGCCCAGACTCCCCTCGAGCCGCGCGATTCCTCGCGCCTGCTTGTCCTGCGCCGTGACACGGGAGCATTAGAACACGCCGTCTTTCGTGATATCGGTAAATATCTGAAACCCGGCGATTTACTGGTTTTGAACCAGACTCGTGTTATCCCTGCCCGTTTATTTGCGCGCAAGCCGACCGGCGGCCGCGTCGAGCTGCTCCTGTTGCGGCGGGAGGATACACATACGTGGGAATGTATCGTGGGTGGAAAGGGACTCAAGACAGGTATCCGTTTGCTTCTCGATGAAAACGGCCCTGAGGCCGAGATTGTTGGCACATTGGACGGAACGCGGCGCTTGGTCCGTTTTGCCAGGCCGGTTGAGCTTTACCTTCCCAGGATCGGGCACGTTCCCTTGCCGCCCTACATTCACGAGCCGTTGAAGAACCCTGAACGCTACCAGACCGTCTACGCGCGTGACCCAGGCTCGACTGCCGCGCCGACCGCCGGCCTGCACTTCACGCCGCGCTTGATGGACGAGTTGCAGTCGCAGCGTGTGAAGATCGCCTACGTCACCCTGCACATCGGGTTGGACACCTTTGCACCAGTGACGGAAACCAACCCCGAAAAACACACGATCCACACCGAGTGGTGCGAATTGCCACAGGAAACGGTAGATGCCATCCATCGAACACGTCAATCCGGCGGGCGCGTGATTGCGGTGGGTACGACTTCTGTCCGAACACTCGAATCTGCGGCGGTAGGACGAGATACTATCTCGTCCTACACCGGCAATACCAATTTATTCATATTGCCCGGCTATAACTTCAAAGTTATCGATTGCATGATTACGAACTTCCATTTGCCCCACTCGACGCTCATCATGCTGGTCAGCGCCTTTGCCGGCCGGGAGAGGATTCTCCATGCCTACGAGGTCGCCAAGCGTGAAAAATACCGCTTCTACTCATTTGGCGATGCGATGCTGATTACATAAAACGCAATTACGTTTTACGCCTTACGTTTTACGATTCCCGAATTACCTCATGCCTCTCGAATCCCTCAACACCGAACTCCTCGCCTGCCGGAAGTGCCCGCGCCTCGTTGCCTGGCGGGAAGAGGTTGCTCGCGTCAAACGTCGCGCTTACCGCGACTGGGAATATTGGGGCAAACCTGTCCCCGGTTTTGGTGATCCGCGGGCGCGCGTGTTGGCGGTGGGACTCGCCCCTGGCGCGCACGGCTCCAATCGGACCGGACGCATGTTCACCGGCGATGCCTCTGGCGAGTTCCTTTATGCGGCGCTCTTTCGCGCCGGATTCGCAAGCCAACCCGAATCTCATCACCGTGATGACGGGCTAACCTTGAAAGACATTTACATCTCGGCTGTCTGTCGCTGTGTGCCGCCGGGCAATAAACCTTCGCCGCAAGAGATAATAAATTGCCAGCCTTATCTGGCGCAGGAGATCGAGATCATTCGACCAAGAGTATTGGTAGCGCTGGGACATGTGGCGTTCGAGCGTGTTCTTCGGGTCATTTACGATGGGAAACCGACCAGCAATGGTCGCCCAGCGCCTGTGACCTTTGCTCACGGCGCCGCTTATCAACTGATAACTGGTCACTGGTTACTATGCTCTTACCATCCCAGCCGCCAAAACACCCAGACCGGCCGCCTGACGCCGAAAATATTCGACGAGGTATGGTCGAACACCCGCGGGTTGCTTGATGCAACACACCAGCAGATCTCCAATCCGCTTTAACTGACTTTCACCGCATAGCCTGGGGTTTCAATCCCAGGCCGGGCAAACGCTCAGGTCGGTTGCCGTGATGTTGAGGTGCGTAAAGTTGGCGAACCTCACCTCGCCAAAGGTCAAGCCGCGCGTTTTGCCGAGCCGCTCGAACAGCATTAGATAGCTTTCGGTAATGGCCGTCTCCCATTTCAAGCTGAGGCTGTCCGCTGCGGCGTGTATCGAGGCTGCATCCGGCCCTTCGATCTCTATGAAGTTTCCGTAAGGCAATTCATCCAGCATTACCAGACACCCGGCGTCTTCAGAGACACCGGGTGTCTCTATTTCATAAACGGTGCGGTATTTCTCGTACATGACGATGATTCGATAATCCAGTGTTTCTAGGAACGCTTTTGCGGCCTCGAAATCCCCAACGGTAAATTCGATTTCTTGCCGTGACATCGCTCCGTCCACAATTGAGCCTGGCCCCTTGTAAGTTAGTCGGATGTCGTCGCTTTGCCGTAGGCGTAAAACGCGATGCTGGTGGCGCAGGCTGCCGTCCGACCTGTCGTAGCGCAGATTGAGTTCGTACACGCGCGGTCGCAGCAGCCGCGCGCCCAATTCCCGCAGCCGCGCCCCCACTTTCCCCAAATCCTGCATGAAAAACTTGACTTCGATTTCCTGCCTTTGTGCTCTCACGGCTTTCTTTAACTCGAATGCCACTAATGGACGAATTCCGCGAAGGGTCAATTAGAAATTCACGCCATTCGCTCATTCGCGCTATTCGCGTTCAAACCACGCAGAGAAGCGTTTGGCGTTGTTCCACGCCATCGCCCGGCTTGACGCGCAGGCGGGAGATGATCCCGGCGCGCGGCGATTTCAGCTCGTTCTGCATCTTCATCGATTCGAGGATCACCAGCACCTGACCTTTCTCGACCTTATCCCCTTCGGCAATTGGGATCGCCACGACCATACCCGGCATGGGCGCTTTGAGATGGAACTCGGCGCTTTCGCTGACCGTGCTGCCACCGACGCTGCGCAGGCGTTTTTCGCGCTCATCCTCCACCCTGACAGGGTATTGCCGGCCGAGAAGTACCACCTGCCAGTCATCTTCCTCGGAGTAGACGTAAGCTTCGAACGATTTCCCGTCCACGATAAGCGAGTAGACTGGCTGCCCGCCGACCGACTCGAAGTCCACCTCCAGCACCTTGCCATTCAGGGCAACGTGCTGTTTGTCCAGTACTTCTACCGGAAATTCCTTGCCGTCAATCGTCGTGATGTATTTCATCTCACTCCTCGCATTTACGGGCAGACACAAGGTCTGCCCCTACTGGTCACTGGTCACTGATAACTGATGACTGAATCTAACGTTGCATCCTCTCCCAGCGTCCAACCCACTTCCAGTTGCTGGTATCGCGCTCGCCGCGCTTGATCACCTGGGCCGAGCGTTCCATCTGCTGGTGGGCCACCAGGGTAGCCATCAAAGCGGCGATTTCGAGGTAATTCTCCTTGCCTTCTTCCATCTCCTAGAACGAAAACTGCTCTTCGACGAAGCGGGTGTCGTACTGTCCGCCCATGAAGCGGTGCGAATCCATCATCTTTTGGTGGAATGGAACGTTGGTGCGCACGCCGACGATGCGGTACTCTTCCAGGGCGCGCCGCATCCGCAGGATGGCCTGGGCGCGCGTCTCGCCCCAAGTGATGATTTTGGAGATGAGCGAATCGTAATAGGGTGCTGGACTCTGTCGAATTATTCCGCCTGGGTGTAGAATTACTCTAATTGAGACTCGATGCGGTAAACCTTTATGTGTAGGGTATAGCCACTGGCATCGGCGGCAGTTTCATTCTGCCGCTACGGACACTTTCCGTGCGTTGGCATAAAAATAGGCACCAGTCGCTTATTTTGTGTTGCCTGAAGCCGGTCGAAAAAGTGAGAAATTTTTAGCGTTTCTGCAGCATTTTCACCAGAGTCCAGAATTTAATAGAAGGAGGTATTAGTTGAATACGTCAGAAAAAATTATTTCTCTTCAAGAAGCAGTTATGAAAATTCCTGATGGTGCCCATATTGCATTAGGAGGTTTTACCTCACAACGGCATCCTATGGCTTTTGTCTACGAAATGATACGACAGAAAAAGAAAAATTTACATCTTTATGGACACTCACCAGGTGGTGATTGGGATATACTTATTGGCGCAGGATGTGTAAAACGGGTTGAACTTGCATATGAAGCAGATGAAGCATTTGGTACTATTGGACCGTGTTTTAGAAGAGCTATTGAAAATAATAAAATAGAATGGGAAGACTATAGCAACTTTAGTATGGTTTTGCGATTTACCGCAGGGGCTTTAGGACTTCCTTTCTTGCCAGCTAAAACTATGTTTGGTTCCGATATGTTAGTTAAAGAAGGTATTAATAAAAACATACGTCAGAAAGATGATAGGATTGCATCTAAAAAATTTCATGTTATGGAATGCCCTTTTACCAAAGAGAAAATACTATTGTTACCAGCAATAAATGTTGATTTTTGCATTTTGCATGTGCAGAAAGTTGGATCAGATGGTACTGTTAGAATATATGGACAGAGTTATGCAGATATACAAGAGGCTCTTTGTGCTAAAAAAGTCATAGTAACCTGCGAGGAGATATTAGAGCCAGAAGACCTGCGGGCAAATCCGGAGCAAAACCAAATTCCATTTTTCAGAATAAATCATATCATCCATATTCCTTATGGTGCACATCCTTATTCCTGTTTTAGATATTATGACTATGATCCTGAACAACTTAATATATACCACAAGAAAGCGGAGACTATAGAAGGAATAAAAGAATATTTAGATGAATTTATTTATGGTGTGAAAGATCATCAGGAATATTTAGAGAAAGTAGGAGGAAGAAAGAAGATTCAGAAACTTGTAGCTGATTTTGACATTGGATATGCTGCAAACTTAAAGAGGAGGTTTTAATATGAGTAATAAGTATGCAGAAGATTATACCTTAGAAGAATTGATGGCGGTTGCAGCTGCAAGAGAAATAAAGGATAAGGAAATTGTTTTTGCCGGAACAGGATTGCCAATGTTGGGAGTTATGCTTGCTCAACATTTTCATGCGCCTAAATGTGTTATTATTTTTGAGGCTGGTACAATAGATTCAAAGCTCGCGCATCTACCTATGTCAGTTGGTGATGGACGAGTAATGAGACAAGCTTCAACAGCAAGTGGACTGTTTGAAATATTTGCCACAGTTCTTCAGGCAGGTCATGTAGACGTAGGATTTCTAAGTGGTGCTCAAATAGATAAATTTGGCAATATCAATACTACTTGTATAGGTAACTATTATCATCCAAAGGTCCGTTTTTCAGGTAGTGGAGGTTCCGGAGATATTGCATGCTTGGCAAAACGAACTATTATCATTGCACGGCATGAAAAAAGACGTTTGCCAAAGAAAGTAGATTACATTACAAGTCCGGGATGGATTGATGGACCTGATGGAAGAAAAAAGGCGGGCTTAAAATGGGGAGGGCCCTCTTCGATTATCACCACTATGGGTATTTTGCGCTTTAATGATGAAACAAAAGAGGCATACTTATCTTCATTTCACACTGGGCTCACAGCTCAGTCCGTTAAAGAAAATACAGGTTTTGAGCTAGATATCTCTAAAGCAATAGAAACGGAAAAACCTACTAAAGAAGAAATTCATATCCTTCGAGAAGTAGTTGATCCGGAACATATTTTCCTGAAACAGAAATAAACTGCAATGTTTAAAGTTTGTCCACGCACTAGTTTCGGTAGACGATACGATGACATGTACCAGGTTTCTTATGACTTTATTATAAAGGGGACAGCACCCTTTGAATTAATCAGTTTTAAATACAGTGCTGGACTCTGTCGAATTTTTTCGCCTGGGTGTAAAATTACTCTAATTGAGACTCGATGCGATAAACCTTTATGTGTAGGGTATAGCCACTGGCATCGGCGGCAGTTTCATTCTGCCGCTACGGACACTTTCCGTGCGTTGGCATAAAAATAGACACCAGTCGCTTATTTGAGTGTTGCCTGAAGTCGGTCGAAAAAGTGAGAAATTTTTAGCGTTTCCGCAACATTTTCACCTATGTCATTGCGAGGAGCCTGAGCGAAGTGAGGGCGGCGAAGCAATTTCGTGTAACACGTAAATAAAGGTTTGCTGGCGTCAGGGGATTGCTTCGTCGCTTCGCTCCTCGCAACTGTTACCGAAAACTGCTCACTGATTACTATTCACTGATCACTGTCTTTACCTCTGCATCCTCTCCCAGCGTCCAACCCACTTCCAGTTACTGGTATCGCGCTCGCCGCGCTGGATCACCTGGGCCGAGCGTTCCATCTGCTGGTGGGCCACCAGGGTAGCCATCAAAGCGGCGATTTCGAGGTAATTCTCCTTGCCTTCTTCCATCTCCTCGAACGAAAACTGCTCTTCGACGAAGCGGGTGTCGTACTGTCCGCCCATGAAGCGGTGCGAATCCATCATCTTTTGGTGGAAAGGGACGTTAGTGCGCACGCCGACGATGCGGTACTCTTCCAGGGCGCGCCGCATCCGCAGGATGGCCTGGGCGCGCGTCTCGCCCCAGGTGATGATTTTGGAGATCAGCGAATCGTAATAGGGAGAAATCTCGAAGCCGGGATAGACGCCTGTATCCACCCGGACTCCTGGGCCTGTGGGCAACAAAATGTGCGCGATGCGCCCCGTGGACGGCATGAAGTTGTTGTAAGGGTCTTCGGCGTTGATGCGGCATTCGATCGCCGCGCATCCCTGGTGGATATCCTCTTGTTTATAGGATAACTGCCGTCCACGCGCAATGCGGAATTGCTCCATGACAATGTCTACGCCGGTGACGATCTCGGTGACCGGGTGCTCGACCTGTAAACGGGTGTTCATCTCGAGGAAGAAAAAATTCTTGTCTTTGTCCACCAGGAATTCGATCGTTCCGGCATTGACGTATTCCACTGCCTGCGCGGCCTTGACGGCCACCGCGCCCATCTTCTGGCGCAACTCCTCGTCGTTGGCGACGAAGGGGGAGGGGGATTCTTCCAGTAATTTTTGGTGGCGGCGTTGGAGTGAACATTCACGCTCGCCCAGGTGGATGACGTTGCCGTGCTGGTCGGCCAGGATCTGGAACTCGATGTGCCGCGCGCCGAGCAGCAATTTTTCCAGGTAGACGTTGCCATCCCCAAACGCTGATTCGGCCTCGCGGCGCGCCGAGTGGATCAATTCGGGCATTTCCTCGCTGTTATTGACTTCACGCATCCCCTTGCCGCCGCCTCCTGCTGTGGCCTTGATCAGCAGCGGAAAGCCAATTTTGGGGGCGATGGCGAGCAGATCATTGTCGTTGAGCGCGCCTTCGCCCTCCGTGCCGGGGACCACTGGCACGCCCGCTGCTGCGACGGTGTTGCGCGCCGTCATCTTGTCGCCCATGGCGGCAATTGCGGAGGCTTTCGGGCCAATGAAGATCAGTCCCGCTTCGTGGACGGCCTGGGCGAAGTCGGCGCGTTCGGCCAAGAATCCATAGCCGGGATGGATGGCTTGTGCGCCGCTTTTCCGGGCAATAGCAATGATCTTGTCGGCGCGCAGGTATGACTCCCGCGAGGGCGCCGGGCCGAGCAGGTAAGCCTCGTCGGCGTAGCGGACGTGCAGGGCATGGCGGTCGGCTTCTGAATAGACAGCCACCGTCTCGATGCCCAGCTCCCGGCAGGCGCGTAGGATGCGGACGGCGATTTCACCACGATTGGCGATCAAAACCTTGTTCATGGAACTCCTTATCGGCGATTTTTTCAGTCGAGTGTTGGCATCCATGTGGTTGACGTTCTACGATTCACGTTTTGCGATGAACTGATTCAAGGTTTTTCTTGTACTGTGTCACCCTGCCTGCCCTGGCGGGCTAGGCCAGGGAGCGGAGCGAAGGGTCTCCCGCCCCCAGGGCGGGGATTCTTCGCCCCTTCGGGGCTCAGAATGAAACATAAAGAGTATTATTTTGATAACCTTGAATCACTTCGATTTGAAAGAACTCGATGTGCCAAAAAGGTCAGCCAACGCGACGGCTCTTTCTTCTGGCCGAAATCCCACGCACTCCACGCTTTCCAGATGGATTCCGGCGTGTATCGGCCTTGCGGATCGGCCTTGGAGGTGAGCAGGTCGAGCATTTCTTCCAGGCGCGGGTTGCCTTTCAAGAAGGGAAATTGCGTCAGAACAACCAACACGTGCAGAAGATCGTACCAGATCAATGGCGCTTTTAGTTTGCGAAAGTCGTTGCCCATGTAGAACATGTATGGATGGCGCGCCTGGCTTTCTGTCCAAAGCGAAAGTGCAGATTCCGCTCCGGCGCGCGTAGCGGACGAGTCGCGCCACTCGGTCTGCGCCAGCGTCTTGAGCATGACCAGGTTGGCATACGGGCAAGGGTCGTCTTTGCGCCCGGGGCCGCGCCATTTGCCCAGCTCCGGCGAGACGGCGCACGGCCAGCCGTTGTCGCGAACCAGTCCCATCAGGTGCTGGGCTGCCTTTTGCACGCGCGGGTCATTGCCCAACCCCAATTTGATCAAAGCGTAAAGCGTCACCGGCGCGTCGCACAACGCCCAGGCCCATTCGTCTTTGCCGCTGCCTCCGTATGATTCCGAGATGTTCATCGGCATTTGGAACGCGCCATCAGCCGATTTGTGCTCCAGGATGCGGGAAAGAACTTTTTCCATGCCAGGGTCGTTTGCTCGAATCCCTATATCGGCGACGAAAGTCAGTTTGTGCATAAGCAGCCCAGCGGACTTGTGGCTGGCCAGCACCTCGCCGGGCCACTCCGCCAACTCAGTTAGCAGACCGTGCACCAGCGGATCGGCCAGCATTGCCTGCCGCGCGGTGCACACCTCGGCCTCGTTTTCAGATTGGCCGAGCAAATCCACCCGCGTGCGATATTGCACCCAGGGCGGGCCTTCGAGTAACCAGGTGGTTTTTTCATCCATCCTCATTGATCATCACTCATCTGGAATTGTGTCGTTGTGAGCCCCCGATGTACCCGACAGGGTACGCAGGGGGTGAAGCAATCCCCTCGCGTGAGGGGATTGCTTCGTCACCATGCCCTCGCTTTGCTCAGGCATGGCTCCTCGCAATGACATTAAAGTGGTATATTCCCATGCTTCTTGGCCGGATTGGCGTCGCGCTTGTTGTTCAACATTTCCAGCGCGTTGATGAGACGCGGCCGGGTCTCTTTCGGCTCGATCACATCGTCCAGGTAGCCTCGCTCGGCGGCAATGTAGGGATTGGCGAACTTTTCGCGGTATTCAGCCACCAGTTCAGCCTTGCGCTTGACCGGATCCTTTGCCTTTTCCAGTTCTTTGCGGAAGATGATGTTGACCGCGCCGTCCGGCCCCATCACGGCCAGTTCAGCGGACGGCCAGGCCACGTTGTAATCGCCGCGGATGTGTTTGCTGGACATCACGTCGTACGCGCCGCCATAGGCCTTGCGGGTGATGACGGTCAGTTTCGGCACGGTTGCCTCGCAAAAGGCGTACAGCAGCTTCGCGCCATGGCGGATGATGCCGCCATGCTCCTGTCCGGTGCCGGGTAGGAATCCGGGCACGTCCTCGAAGGTCAAGATGGGGATGTTGAAACAATCGCAGAAGCGCACGAAGCGCGCTCCTTTATCCGATGAATTGATATCCAAACAACCGGCCAGGTGTGCGGGCTGGTTCGCGACGATGCCAATCGAGTGTCCGCCCAGGCGGGCAAAACCGACCACGATGTTCTGGGCGTAATCGGCGTGGATCTCGAAGAACTGGCCGTTGTCCACCACCAGTTGGATGACATCCTTGATATTGTAGGGCTTGCTGGGATCGTCGGGAACAAGCGTGTCTAACGCCTCTTCCATGCGAAGTGGGTCGTCGCTGGTCTGGACGAAGGGCGGGTCTTCCATGTTATTCTGCGGCAGGTAACCCATCAGTTTGCGGATGAGGTAGAGCGTATCGGCCTCGGAATCGGCCGCGACGTGGCACACGCCTGAGGTCTCAGCGTGAGCCGCCGCCCCGCCCAGCGACTCGAAGTCCACCTCCTCGTGAGTGACTGTCTTGACCACGTCCGGACCGGTCACAAACATGTACGAAGAGCCGCGCACCATGAAGATGAAGTCGGTGATGGCGGGTGAATAAACCGCGCCGCCCGCGCAAGGCCCCATAATGGCCGAGATTTGCGGGACGACGCCGGAGGCAAGCGTGTTGCGCAGGAAGATGTCCGCGTACGCGCCGAGCGAGACCACGCCCTCTTGAATCCGCGCCCCGCCCGAGTCGTTCAGCCCGATGACCGGCGCGCCGTTCTTCATCGCCATGTCCATGATCTTGCAGATCTTTTCGGCGTGTACTTCGCCCAGCGACCCGCCGAAGACCGTGAAATCCTGCGAGAAGATGTACACAAGCCTGCCTTCGATTGTCCCCCAGCCAGTGATTACGCTGTCGCTCAAGAACTTCTGCTGGTCGAGATCGAAGTCGTGTGTGCGGTGCTGGACGAAGGCATCCGTCTCGCGGAAGGAGCTTTTATCTACGAGCAGGTCAATTCGCTCGCGGGCAGTCAGGCGGCCTTTTTTATGTTGCGCCTCGATGCGTTCGAGGCCGCCGCCCAATAGAGAGCGGCTCCTAAGCTTGCGCAAACGTTGAGTTCTATGGTTGTCGGTCATGTGTCTCTCTTTGTTTGAAGAAGATTATCATTGCAAGAACCAGGGGATGGGGGTGTGCGGGCGGTGGAGCCGCTCGCACACCCCCATCTTCTCTTACTTATGAGAATATACGAAAAAGGCTTTGCTTTGGCGGTTGAACAAAGCGGTTGCCGTGAAAATCAGGAACAGGATATTGACGAATAGGGCAAACGGCCAGTTCGTGTGAGAAACTGGCTGCAATGCCAGCCGGTCGAACCAGTACCAGGACGTGTAGAGGCCCGCCGCCGAAAGGACCGCGATCCTACCCCAGGCTTTTCCGCGCCATAACCCCCACAAAAGAGGGAGGCCAACCAGCAACCAGAATCCGCCGCTGACGGCGATATAAAGTGGCCCAGGATGGGCGTCATACTGCCGCAAGGTACCCCAGAACGAAATAGCTACGCCCAAGCGCAATCCATTCCAGGCTGTAAAGCATAACACGAACAGAGCCAGAATGGTTATGCCAAATGGACGCTTCAGTTCGCTTTTCATGGATGGATATACTTGTAAAGGGTATCGTGAATTTAAATATCCAGCGTGATCTTGCCCAACTGCTCGCCCTTTTCAAGCCGCTCCTGTGCGGACCTGGCGTCTGCCAACGGGAACGAGCGGTCGAGCGCCACCTTGAGCTTCCCGCCGGAGACCAGGCTCATCACTTCGGCAAAGTCTCTCAGCGTGCCCATAGTTGAGCCGATGATGGTCAGGTGCTTACCGAATACGAAGCGGTTGTCAACCTCGAATTTCGGCCCACCCGTGTTCCCGACAGTGAGCAGGCGGCCTCCTTTTCGCAGGCAGCGCAAACTGAGCTGAAAGGTCGTGCCGACGTTGTCTATCACCACGTCCACGCCGAGCTTTTCGGTCAAACGGTAAACGGCCTTCGACCAGTCCTCCTCTTGAGCGCGATCAATTAAGATATCCGCGCCGAGCGATTCAGCCAAGGCCAGTTTCTGCACCCCCGAGCCAACCACGATCACATTTGCTCCGATATATTTGGCGATCTGGATGCTGGCGGTGTTGACGCCGCCCGATGCGCCCACCACGAGCACGGTCTCACCGGGCTGTAATTTTCCACGAGTGATCAGCGAGTGCCAGGCAGTGTGAAATACTAACCCCGCGGCCGCAGCGGTGTGATAATCAAATCCATCCGGGAGGCGAAAGAGCTGCCGGAGCGGGACGGCTACATATTCAGCGTAGGTGCCTCGGATCGTCTCACCGAGCAGGTGCCAGTCGCGGCACAGGTTGTCCTGTCCGGCCAGGCAGAAGTCGCACGATCCACAGCCGAGGTTGGAGTTGATGACGACGCGGGACCCCACCCTCAGCCCCTCCCCCGCGGGGGGAGGGGAGCCGAATGCTATGACTTCGCCCGCGCCGTCCGCGCCGGGGATATGGGGGTATTCCAGCTTCAGGCCGGGCCAGCCGTTGCGCACCCACAGGTCCATGCGGTTAAGGGCTGCAGCGTGCAGCTTGACCAGGGCCTGTCCGGCAGCGGGTTCAAGGTTCGGAAAGTCAGCGTATTGCAGCACTTCCGGACCGCCGTGTGAATGGAAGAGTACAGCTTTCATTTACCGTAAGCCCAGTTCCATCCGGCTGATAACCAGCCGCTGGATTTCGCTCGTCCCCTCGTAGATTTCGGTGATCTTGGCATCCCGGAAATAGCGCTCGACGGGCAGTTCTTTGCTGTAGCCCATGCTGCCGTGGATCTGCACCGCAGCGTGCGTGACAAACATGGCCGTCTCGGAGGCGAAGAGTTTAGCCATGGCAGCTTCCAGCGAGAAGCGTTCACCGGTCTTCTTGGCGCGTTCCTTTGCCAGGGCGGCGTTGTAGATCAGCAGTCGGGAGGCTTCGATGCGGGTTTTCATGTCCGCAAGCTTGAAGGAGATGCCTTGAAATTCACCGATCTTCTGGCCGAAGGCTTCGCGTTCGCGGGCGTAGGCAATACTGGCCTCGTAGGCCGCTTCTGCGATACCCAGCGCCTGTGAGGCGATCCCGATGCGACCAGCGTCCAGCACGGTCATGGCGATCTTGAAGCCCTCGCCTTCCGCGCCGAGACGGTTCTCGGCCGGAATGCGCGCATTTTCGAAAAGCAGCTCGCTGGTAGCGGAAGCCCGGATGCCCAGTTTGGGTTCTTTTTTGCCGCATGAAAAACCGGGTGTATTCTTGGCGTCCACGATAAAAGCCGTGATGCCCTTGTGTTTCTTCTCCGGCTCGGTCATCATGAATACGACGATGTATGTTGCCACCGGGCCGCTCGTGACCCAGGACTTGCGCCCGTTCAGGATATAGAAATCCTCGTCCCGGACGGCGCGGCTGCGCATCGTCCCGGCGTCTGAGCCGGACATCGGCTCGGTTAACGAGTACGCGCCGATGGCTTTGCCGGAAGCCACCGGGCGGAGATATTTCTGCTTCTGTTCTTCTGTGCCGAAATGGAGGAAGCCGTAGGCATAAAGCGAGTTATTGACCGACATGACCACCCCGTGCGCCGCGTCCGCTTTGCAGATTTCCTCCAGCGCCAACACGTAGGATAGCGTGTCCATGCCTGCCCCGCCGTACTCTTCAGGCACCTCGATGCCCATGAAGCCCATTTCGCCCATCTTTTTGATCGTCTCGTGCGGAAATTCCCCGCTCTCGTCGAATTCAGCTGCAATAGGGACGATCTTCTCTTGCGCAAAGTCGCGCGCCGTCTGGCGGATCATTTCGTGCTCTTCGCTCAGCGGAAATAGGATGTTGCTCATGCTCTCCTCCGTGGTAAGTTAGATGGTATTAATAAGCCTGTTCATACCGGGCTTTGCCCGGCGTTTTGCGGGGGTAAAGCCCCCTTCGAGCCATTATCATCGTATTATGACACTGTGATTATACTGCGAAAGAAATTCTTCCTTTGTGCCCTTCGTGTTTAATTCTATTCGTTGTATTCCTTTTCTTCTGGAAACTCTACGCCGTGCGAGTCGGATTCTACGTCGCGGCCTTGTGCCTTTGCAGCCAGGAACTCGCGGTAGAACTCGTGCTGGATGACCAGATCCATGATCTCGTTCGTACCGGTCCAGATCGTGATCAGGCGTACATCCCGCAGCAGGCGTTCGACCGGGAAGATATTGGTGTAGCCGATGCCGCCCAGGATTTGCATGGCGTGGTTGACGACCGTCCAGGCTGTTTCGGTGGAGAATTTCTTGGCTTCCGAGACCAGCCGCCGCACCTTGCCCGGCGCTTCCTTTGCTTCGATGGAATGGCCGACAGCGTGGTTGAACGCCCTGGCTGCATCCAGTAGCGTCAAACTTTCCGCGACCTTGAAACTGACCCCCTCGAATTGGCGGATCTTCTGCCCGAAAGCGCGACGCCTGTCAGCGTAACGGGCCGCGATCTCGATGGCGGCGCGACCCATTCCCACCGCCCCGCCGGCGGATGTCATCCGCTCCGGGATCATCATTTGGTGGAATACTTCGGTGCCATTGCCAATCCCGGCTTCGCCGCCCAGCACGTTGGTGATTGGCACAGGCGCGCCGTGAAAGACCAGGCGTCCCGTCCCACCGCCACGCGTGCCCATCAGCCCGTAAACGTGCTCAACCTTGACGCCCTCGCCGCGCTCCACCAGGAAGGCGGTCATGGCTTTCTTGGGATCTTCGATGCCTTCCACTTTGCCATAGACCAGGATGAGGTCCGCGCCTTCTGAGCCGACCACGAAACGTTTTTGCCCGCTAAGGTAGAAGACATCCCCTTTGCGGCGGGCGCGCGTCGTGGCAGCGAAGAAGTCCGAGCCGCCGCGCGGCTCGGTCAGCGCCTCGGCGACGGTCATCTCGCCGCGCAGCACCGGCTTGAGATATTTTTCCTTCTGCTCGTCGCTGCCAAAAACGTGGATCGCTTCCCCGACGATGGAGACCAGCGAGTACAGGCAGGCCAGCGAGGTGCCCAGCACGCCGACCTCCTCCAACGCGACCAGTTCCGAGGTCCAGGGAACACCGCGCCCGCCCCAGCGCGGGTCGAAGCGCAGACCAAGCAAATGTCGCCGCGCGGCTTCTTGCAGGAATTCACGCGGGTACCTTACTTTGTCGTCGTCCATATCCAACAGCAACTGGCGCGGGATGGACTTGACGAAGGCCTGCATTTCGTCGCGCAGCGCCTTCTCATTCGCTGATAACATGGCTTCGATTGACATGCCGCCTCCTTCGAGCGTCTGGTTGACTGATGGTAGCTGGTACAATAAGCTGCCATAATTGTAGCACGGGTCACAAATACCGTCTGCTTGACAACGAGCCGGAGTTGATTATACTGACGGTGTGCTCGATAAAAACCTGACTCTATGGAGTTGACTATGGCGCTTGAGTCTATTCTCCCGGTTCCAGATGTGCTGCAGGCGAAGCATGTGCTGGCCGTCCAGCCGCATTACGATGACAACGACATTGCTGCCGGTGGGACGTTGGCTGCTATGCAAGAAAGCGGGGCCGAGATTTTTTACCTGACCGTGACCGATGACCTGATGGGGGTGATTAACGTTTCACTTTCCCCGGCTGCGGCTGCCGCGAAGTTGAAGCGCGAACAAGAGACAGCAGGGAAGATCATCGGTGTTCGTCAGAACTATTGGTTGGGATACCCCGACGCCGGGAAGTACGATTATTTCGAACTGCGCGCCGGGATCATCAAGCACATCCGCCTGGTGAAACCGGACTTCATCTTCGCTCCCGACCCCTGGCTGGCTTATGAAGCCCACCGCGACCACGTCCAGACCGGCCTGGCGACAGCTGAGGCAGCCATCCTTTATGGACTGTCGAGGCTTTCCAGCAGCGATCCTTCTGTAGATGCTGCCTACGGTGGTCACGAGCTGCTCGGCATTGCTTTCTATTACACCCGCGACCCGAATACGACGGTTGACATCAGCCAGACGCGCGCGAAGAAAGAACAAGCCGTGCGCTGTTATCAGGCGCAGTTCTCGCCGGATGACATGGAGCAATTGATCGCAGTGCTCAACTTCAAAGCGAGCCAGTTTGCTGAAGGGCGTGGCTACTCACACGCCGAGGCGTTGAAAGTGCTGCATCCCACCGCGCTGCATTGCGGAATATGAAAAAGCCTGAAGTTATCGCAAAGCTTCAATCCCTTGCCAACCCTGTGAGCGTGGCAGGGATGGCGCGTTACGGTATCAACCCCACTAACACGTTGGGTATTTCGATTTACATCTTGCGTGAGATTGCGAAGGAGATCGGTAAGGATAACGCGCTGGCAGACGAGTTGTGGGCTTCCGGGATTCACGAGGCGCGTATTCTAGCCAGTTACATTGCTGATCCCGGAAAAACAACCGAAGAGAGAATGGAAAGCTGGGCGGCTGATTTCGATTCGTGGGATGTGTGTGACCAGGTTTCCGGCTTTTTTGAAGAAACGCCATTTGCTTATCAAAAGGCGGTCGAATGGAGTGCACGCCATGAGGAATTCGCCAAGCGCGCGGCTTTTGCGATCATGGCAGGTTTGACTGTACACGATAAAAAAGCTGACGACAGCCAATTCGAGCAGTTTCTAGCGATCATCATCCGCGAATCGAGCGATGATCGTAATTTCGTCAGAAAAGCAGTGAATTGGGCGCTGCGTAACATCGGAAAGCGTAACCGCCGCCTGAACGAAAAGGCGATAGCCACGGCGCGCCAGATCCAGCAGATTGACTCCCAGTCCGCTCGCTGGATTGCAGCAGACGCCTTGCGCGAGTTGACTGCTGAGAAGATTCAAAGCAAGCTGCGAAATTAACCAATCTTAGGAGACAGGCATGAAGATACTAATCGCAACAGACATGGAAGGCATTTCCGGCGTGACCAACTGGGATCAGGTTGATCCCAAACACGCCGAATATACCCGTTTCCGCAAGGTTATGACGGAGGATGTTAACGCGGCCATTCAAGGGGCAGTCGAGGCCGGCGCAGACGAGGTGGTCATCACCGACGGACACGGCGATGGCACCAATATCCTGCTCGAAGAGCTGGATCCGCGCGCCCGGCTAAACGCCGGGTACAGCTCACCGTTTTCGATGATCCAGGGAGTTGACGCTGGTGTGGATGGGGTGATGTACGTGGGCTATCATGCCCGGGCTGGTTCGCAGAACGGCGTACTGGCGCACACCTGGTCCGCCAGCCGGATTGCCAACCTCTGGCTGAACGACGTGCTGGTTGGGGAGTACGGCCTGAACGGCGCTCTGGCTGGTCACTTCGGCGTGCCGGTGCTGATGATTTCCGGTGACCAGACCGCTTGCGCCCAGGCAGTGGAGCTGCGTGGACCGCTCGAGACGGCTGTCGTCAAGCAGGCGACCGGTTTTGCCTCGGCGGAGTGTCTGCCGTTGAAAACTGCACAGCAGTTGATCCGCGCAGCGGCCAGCCGCGCCGTCCTTCGCTTGAAGACTGGAAATGTTCCCGAACCATTCGTTGTCGCCGAGCCGGTGCGTGTAACCATCGAGTTTCTGCAGCCGGAATTCGCTGACCGGGCCGTCCGCCTGCCCGGCGCAAAACGTCTGGATGGCCGGCGTATCGAGTTCGTTATCCCCGACATGACCGCGGCGCACGCCGGTTTTCGTGCAGCGGTGAAACAGGCATTTGATTGAAAATTGTTTCGTATCCATGAGCACCAAAACCATCACCGGCCGCGCCGGTAAACTTGGGCGGATTTCAGCCTCTTTTCCGTTTTGGGTCTTTCTTGTTGCGCTGATCCTCCGTCTCGTTCCAGTGCTTCTCTCTTACAACCTCGGCATCGGCCTGGATGATATGTTCCAGTACGACATGCTGGCGCGCAGCCTGGTGGCGGGGGACGGCTATCGTTGGTACGCCCAGGAGGATCTCTACCTCGTTCAGTCGTTTCTCAACCTCGACCTGTCCACGGTTGACTACGATCCGCGCGGCGTCCTGACCTCTTTCCGGCCGCCGTCATATCCAGCCTTTCTGGCCTTGATCTATTTCCTGACCGGAACAGGCCCGCACCGCTTTTTCGTTGCCCGGCTAGTACAGGCCTTCGTCGGCGCGGCGCTCGCCCCATTGACATACGCGCTGGCGCGGCGACTTCTTTCGACCTATTCTCCCCAGCCCCTTTTCACTGCCAGGGAAGGGGGGAGTGGGGGGTTCGATCCCAAAGGCGCGCGCATCGCCGCCTGGGTGGTGGCCTGCTATCCGCTCTTGGTGATTTATCCGCTCTCGCTGGCGACCGAAAATATCTTCTTTCTGCTAGTGTTGGCTTCGACACTGGTCTTGCTTAAAGCGAAAGATAGTTCAACCACGGAGATCGCAGCACGCACGGAGAAAAACAAGCAGCCCTCTGGGTTCTCAGTGCACTGTGTAGTGAATTTCTTCTTCCACGCTCGTTGGTTTATCTTTGCCGGTATTCTGCTCGGCCTGCTGGCGCTTACTCGCTCGGTTTCTTTACTATTTGCCGGGCTGGTGGTACTATGGGTTTGGTTTGCGCTGGATGAACGCAAAATGGCGGTAGTGGTTTTCCTAGGCGTGACGGTTGTCATACTTCCATGGATGGCGCGCAATTCTCTCCTTCATCACCGCTTGATCGGGATCGAGACCACACTCGGCTATAATCTATATGTGGGCTATCATCCAGAAGGATCTGGCTCGTTTCAATATCCTCAATCGCTCGATTTACTGAGCATATTCGACGACGGCCTGCGCGACCAGATTGGCCAGCAGAAAGCCTGGGAATTCATCCAGGCTGATCCGGCGAGAGTACCCTATCTCATCCTCCGGCGGCTCGGATTCTTCTTTGGCCTGGAGCGGCGCGCCCTGACGTACTTTTACTCGAACAATTTCTTCGGTTATATCCCGACGCCGCTTCTGCTGACGATAGCCGCGATCATGCTCTTGCCATTTGTCTTTGTCAGCCTCTCCTCTGCCTTTGGTATGGCCTTGATCCGATGGCGCGCCGAGTCTCTCTTGGCGGCGCTGTTTCTCATCGGCCACCTAATCCCGCACATCCTCATCCTCAGCGAAGACCGCTTCCATCTGGCTTACGTGCCGTTCCTCGCCATTTTTTCCGCGCAATTTTGGACAGGTGGATGGACCGCACTGAGGGACCGCTGGCAGTCGCGGGCTGGTAAAATTGCGCTTGTTCTGGCGTGCGTTGTCGTCGTGCTGCTCTTCCTTAACTGGGGTCTCGAACTCTGGCGCGATGCTGGTTCGATTGCCCAATTGTTAGGTCCTATGGGCAACCAGACCTATTTTCCGTATTGAGGCGCGTATGCGGAATTTGCTCAAAACCGGTTTGCATTTCGATTGGAAAATCGTAACGATCACAATTGTCAGCACGTTGTGTCTGATGGTGGATTACTATCACAGGCTGACGCCAAAAGCGTGGGGCATTGTCGAGTGGAAGGCGGTTGATCGCACGATTTTATACCTGGTCATCCCGCTATTAATTACCTTGCTCATATTTCGCGAGGATCCACGCAAGTATGGCTTCACCCTTGGCGACTGGCGCGCCGGTCTGCCCATCACGGTCCTGGCAATCATCATTTTCGCGCCCGTATTGTGGTTCGTGGCTCGCGGCGATACCAGTATGCAGGATTACTATAAGAGTCAGGTGAGCGGCCTGCCTTGGAACACTTTCCTCAACTTGTTAGGCTGGGAGTTCTTCTTCCGCGGCTGGATACTTCTCGGCTATGCTCGTAAATTCGGCCCAGAGGCGCTCTGGCTCCAGGCGGTGCCATTCGCCCTGGTGCACATCGGCAAGCCCGAGGTTGAGACGCTCTCCACGATTTTCGGTGGTTTTGCCTTTGGCTGGGTTGCCTGGCGGACGAAATCCTTCGTTTATCCTTTGCTGATCCATTGGTTCGTCGCCTCGTTTACGATTCTGGTCGCGGCGGGTATGCTTGGATAAAACCATTCTTCGCCCTGCCAGCAAGGAGGATTTTCCTGCAATCCGCGCCTTGATCCGAACCGTGGGCATCAACCCGACTGGCCTGGACTGGCGTCGCTTCGTCGTGGCTGTGACGCCGAATGGAAAAGTGACTGGATGTGGCCAGGTTAAGCCTCACTCGGACGGGTCGCGTGAACTGGCCTCGATAGCGGTGCGTCCGGCTTTTCGTCAGCAGAAGATTGCGCAGGCCATCATCGAACTTCTCTTGGCCGAAAATCCGCCTCCGCTTTATCTCATCTGCCGGAACGGACTTGGCTCTTTCTACGAGCGCTTTGGCTTTCGCGCTGTTCGAGAGAACGAAATGCCGCAATATTTTCGGCGTCTAATGCGTGCAGCCAGGTTGTTTGGGAAAGTCAATTTGCTGGTGATGCTTCGAAAGTGAGATTGCCATCCTGATTAACCTGTCTGGTTTTGGCTTTGCCAAGATAGAGGAACTATGAAAACTTACTTGAATATTGCTTTGGGCGTTTTGATCGGGTTGCTCGCCGCGGGTCTGATCTGGCTCGCTGCTAGCCAACCACGCGGCGAGGCGGTGACACTTCTTCCTTCGCCAACAACCAGGTCGGTTACAGTTTATATTTCAGGGGCTGTGGCGACGCCCGGCGTCTATATCTTGCCGGAGGGCAGCCGCGTTGACGATGTGATCCTTTTGGCGGGAGGCTTTCTCCCGAATGCAGAACAGGAGGGTGTCAACCTGGCTGCCATGCTTCAGGATGGTCAACAGCTCGATGTTCCTGTGCGAAGCGCTGCGACCCACGTTAGCGACGGACGGATCAACATCAACACCGCAACGGTGGAGGAATTGGGTACATTGCCGGGTATCGGCCCGACCATCGCTCAAAATATCGTCAACTATCTCCTCGAAAATGGGCCATTCCAGTTCATCCAGGATATACAGAATGTATCCGGAATTGGCCCGGCGACCTATGACGAGATCAAGGATCTCATCATGGTTGGACCCTGACAACAATGCCTTTCGACCACTTCGGCTTTCTTGCGCCTTTCTACGACAGCATAATCAAATATTCCCCCTCGCCGCGGTTGAACCGGATCGCCGCCCTGCCGTCGAGCGGACGCCTGCTCGACGTCGGTGGCGGGACCGGACGCGTCAGCCAGACGTTGCGCGGCCTCGCTGGCCAGATATTGGTCGCCGATCTCTCGGCGGGGATGCTGAGACAGGCTGCGGCCAAGGAACTGGAGACTGTTTGCACCCATAGCGAACATTTACCCTTCCCAGCACGGACCTTCGACCGCGTACTGATGGTGGATGCCTTTCACCACGTTGGCGATCAGGCTGGAACGGCGCGTGAGCTTTGGCGCGTGCTCAATCCCGGAGGCCGGATCGTGATCCTGGAGCCAGACATCCGTCACTTGGCGGTCAAGCTGATCGCCTTGTTCGAAAAAGCGACCCTCATACGCAGCCGTTTTCTCCTCGGCCCTGAGATTGCCGCTCTTTTTTCGTATGCCGATGGAAAGGTGGATATGGAGCGGGAAGGCTACAATGTCTGGATAGTTATCAAAAAAGAAAGGCATAGCACCTAGATGCCATTTTGTGCTACAATTTTCTCAACTGATCCTTTTCATCATTAGTTTGGAGGAGAAAAATGGACAAGAAGCTCAAGTTGATGCGCTTCTGGCTGGTCGGCGTTTTTGCAATACTATTCGCTGGCTTATTTGCCTTTTTCTACATGTGGAGCGCGGGCAAGATGTCGTTCGCCTTGGGGGCAGTCTGGATTTTCTGGCTGATAGCCGCTGTCTTGTGTGTGGCGGCCTACTATGGCTATAAGTGGTATCTTGGCCGTAAGAAATAGCCAGAGAATATAAACAAAGAACCGGTGGGAACATCCCCGCCGGTTTCTTGTTATACTCCCAGGTGTAACCGGTGGTATCGCGCAAGCCATAGACCTGCATGAGAACGCAAGCGATAAACTCGGCAATGGTTTCCTGGCGTGGTTCCTGGCCGCCTTTGAGGGTTTCCAGCCGGGCGTGTGCAGCATGGGCAAGTTCGTGGATAAA
This sequence comes from Anaerolineales bacterium, assembly GCA_022865905.1. GTDB lineage: Bacteria > Chloroflexota > Anaerolineae > Anaerolineales > Villigracilaceae > CG2-30-58-95. The sequence continues at coordinate 24,888 of JALHUM010000308.1, forward strand.
GACCTTCTCCTCGTGCGTGGCAAGGCGAATTGTTTTTGTAAGGTTCTGGAATGACCCATACGCACTACCACCAAACGGGAGGTAATCGACCTGGATACCCCAAGCTTTGGCGACTTCGTAAAGAGGCGGCAAGTTGGCGG
>JALHUM010000309.1 GCA_022865905.1 Anaerolineales bacterium
ATCCCCGTTGACCGCCACCTGCACCTCGAACTCGCGCAAGAACTGCGAGGTCGTCCGCGCCTTGAGCGGACGTTCAGCCTGCGGATCACCAGGTGTGACCAGGAATTGGAGTCCGGGTGGTTGTAGGTCAACCGTGATGATATGGGCAATGAAGAGACGCGGCAAAAAGTGGACGCGGCGATAGTAAACGATCCCGTCGAAAAGCCTCTGGCGGACAGGGATAGGAAGCGGCCGGTCGGCGTAGTAAAGAGCTACGCCCCCTAAACAGAGCAAACTCAGGATCAGGAAAACCCGAAGTCTGGCCGGTGCCTGTCTACGCGCAAGGTGCATTTCCCCTCTTCACACCACCGCTTCGCGTTCTGCTTGGCGCATGGTTTTGAAAGCTGTGATCGCCACCTCCAGCATCTGCAAATCCGGTTCGCGCGTGGTCAGGGCTTGCAGTGCCAGGCTGGGTTTGACGATGGCGCGCACGAACGGCGACTGGATGTGGTTCGCCGTCCAGCGGATGTATTCGTAGGCGATCCCTGCCAGGATGGGGATGAGCAGGATGCGGCTGGTCAAGCGCCAGAGCAATGGCAGGGGGCCAAGTGAAGTAAAAAGCAGGATCGAGAGCAGAACCAGCGTCAGCAGGAAAGCCGTCCCGCAGCGGGTATGGGTCAAGGAGAAACGGGAAGCAGACTCAGGCGTCAGGTCAGCGCCCGCCTCGTAGGCGTTAATGATCTTGTGTTCCGCGCCGTGATAAGCGAAGACGCGGCGGATGTCCGGCATTAATCCTATCCCCCAGATGTATCCAATCAACAAAAGCAGGCGGACGAGGCCTTCCAGCAGGTTGCTCCACCAGGCGTTCCAGTGCAGGAAACGTTCGCTCAGCCAGCCTACGCCGGCCGGAATCAGGAAGAAAATACCAATGGCGACCAGCAGGGTCAGGCCGAGGGTCAGGTACAGCACCGGGCCTTCCAGCTTTTCGTCCTCGCCAGATTGGGTGTTAGCCGAGAGCGTCAGGAAACGCATCCCCAGGCCGAGCGAATCCCACAGCAAGAGCAGGCCGCGCAGGAAAGGTATCTTCGCCAGGCGGCTTTTGTAGATGCCACCCAAAGCTTCGCTGTAGGTGACGATCCTGCCGTCGGGGGCGCGCATGGCAATTGCCGCCGCCTTCCTCCCGCGCATCATCACCCCCTCGATGACCGCCTGTCCGCCATATGTGATCAGTTTATCTTCCATATTGGTAATCCAGACGCCCGCCGTCTTGAAGAACCCGGGCGTCTATTCGCGATATCAAGACCCAAGATTTATAAAGAAGTGGATGAACGCTTCTATGCCCATATACCAGGTCGGCAGGTGCAGCCTTTCATTCGGCGCGTGGACGTTGTCATTGGGCAAGCCGAAACCGGCCACGACCGACTCGATGCCCAACACACGCTGCATCTGCGCCACGACCGGGATCGAACCGCCCTCGCGCCGGAAATACGGCTGTTTACCCCAAACGGATTCCAGCGTTGCAGCCATCGCCCGTACACCGGCGTTGTTCCGGTCAGAGATCGAAGGCGTCCCGCCGTGCATTTCGGTCACTTCCCAGCGGATATCCTTGGAAGCTCTTGCTTCGAGATAAGCATAGAATTGCTTCGCCACATCGGCTGGATCCTGGTCAGGGACGAGGCGCATGGAGATCTTCGCCATCGCCCAGGCCGGGATGACAGTCTTTGATCCCGCGCCAGTGAAGCCGGACAACATGCCGTTGACGTCCAGCGTAGGACGCGCTCCGGCGCGCTCGGCTGGAGTGAACCCGGCCTCGCCATACAAGGCTGGCGCGCCGGTCTGCTCCAGGAAATGTTTCTCATCCGTTGGCAGGCGGGCCAGCTCGGCGCGCTCCTCCTTGCTCAACGGGCGGACTTTATCGTAAAAGCCGGGCAGCGTTACGCGACCCTCTGCATCGTGCATGCCTGCGATCAATTCAGCCAGGGCGTTCGCTGGGTTATGCACCACGCCGCCGTAGATACCCGAATGCAGGTCACTGGCCGGGCCGAAGACGCGCAGCTCGAAATACGCCAGGCCACGCAGAGCATAAGTGATGGTCGGATCTTCCGGACCGATCATGCCCGCATCCGGATTGAGCGCAAAATCGCAAGCCAGCAAGTTTTTGTGCTCAGCAATGAAAGCCTCCAAACTGGGAGAGCCGATCTCCTCTTCGCCTTCGATCAGCCACTTGAGGTTGACTGGCAGGTCGCCACTTTTAACGATCGCTTCAACCGCTTTCATCACCGCGACCACTTGCCCCTTCATGTCCGATGCGCCGCGCGCGTACAGGCTCTCGCCGCGTACGGTCGGCTCGAAGGGACCGGTCTGCCATCGGTCGAGCGGGTCGGCGGGCTGCACGTCGTAGTGACCGTATATCAGCACGGTCGGCGCGCCCCCCGCCCCCGCAGTTCGGGGGTGAGCCCCCAGCCATTCAGCGTAAACTACCGGATGCCGGGCCGTCGGGAAGATTTCCACATTCTGCATCCCCAGGCCAGATAACTGGGCCGCCACCCAATAGGCCGCCCGCTGCATATCCGGCTGGTTCGCCGGCTCGGTCGAGATGGACGGAATGCTCAAGAAAGTTTCCAGCAATTTCAAAGATTGCTCTTTGTTCTGGCGGACATATTCCAGGGCTGCTATGCGTTGGTCAAACATTGTCACTCCTTATTCAAATTTGGCTACCTTACACTATTCTTGGTGTTGAAGACCTCAATGCGAATACCGCGAATACCCTTCGGGTACGATGTGGGCAAAAAGCGTGAATAAAGCCCAAAAACATTCGTGAAATTTGCTTATTCGCGTCATTCGGGTTGAAAACTTACGGTAGGAATATTACTATTCAACTTTCCATACAAGAACCAATACTCCTGCTGCGGGAAACCTGTCATCAGATCGGCTTCCCAAATGAACTCGCCAGGTAGCCAGTATGACTCTAAAACTGTATCCAGGCTGGATAGAGCTTCTTGTTCGCCCGGAGACCAGGGGAATTCACCGGATAACAGTTGGAGCATAACGCGCCACTGAACTTCTTGGGGATAGGCATCGGCATGATTATCAGGCGATTGACGGAAATCTGCGAGGTAATTGTGCCAAAGGTCGAAGCGGGCGTGGACCTCACGGCTTGCTTTCCGCTCCCAAGCCGAGCGCCACTTCGAGCGGACCGTATCCAACTGCCCCTCCAGCGCGATCAGGCTCGCCTGGGCCGCGGGAGCGGTAAGCCGCGCCTGAAGGCGCGCTCGCGCCAGCAATAAACCGCCAATCGTCAGGCGCGGCAGGTCTGCCTCTCGGACAGACATCTGCCAGAAGAGTTCTCCTGAGAGCAGATAATCCGCGAACTCCCGGACTCCGGCCTTGAAAAAGGCGTAATCTTTCTCAGGAGTGGGCACGGCAGGTTTTTCCTAGGGGGTGGCCGTCAGCTCGACGGTTTGCTCGAGGGCGCGCCGAGTGACCAGGTACCAGTCCGAAACGTTGTTGAAGCGGTCGCTTGGTTCGAAGAGCGGCGGGATCTGAACGCCTTGCACACGCACATCTACGCCGTAGGTGTAAACCGGATAATAGAGAAGCAGCGCGGGCAGCTCTTTGGCAAAAATGGACTGGAAGCTTCGATACAACCGGGCGCGCACGTTCTGGTCAACCAGCACGCGCGCCTGTTCGAGGTACTCACTGGCAGTACGATTATCCCACTGCGAGTAATTCTGCCCGCCAGTCGCCTCGGCCTGGTGCCAGAAGGGATACGGGTCGGGATCCGGGGACCGGCTGAGGTCAAGGTCAACCAGGGCGGCCTGGTACTGGCGCTGGACGAGAAAATCATTCAACAGCGAATCGTAAGGAACAGCCTGCAGAGTCACCTGGACGCCGATGCCTGCCCAATCCTTTTGAATGGCTTGGGCTAACTGGGCGTGCAGTTCGTCATCGGGATGGAGAAGCGTAAAAGCCAGTTGCTGACTATCCTTGGCGCGCACCGTGCCATCCGCCGGCAGGATGTAGCCAGCCGCCTTTAGGGAGGCTATCGCTGCCTCGGGGTCGTACTCAATGTGCGGAACACCGGCATAGTAAGCCCATGTTCCGGGCAGGATCGGGCTGTCGGCCACAATCGCCTGGCTGTGGAGATAGGCATCCACCATCCATTGGCGGTTGAGACCCAACATCAGCGCCCGCCGTATGATCTTTTCCTGCAAGAAAGGCACCTCGGCGTTCTTGAGATTGAACAGGATCAGGCTGATGCGCGGCAGGCGGCCGCTGTAAAGCGCCAGGTTCTTTTCAACCAGCGCATCGGACAGGATCTCAGGCGTGATCTGGCTGATGCCCAACACCTCGCCCTGATGGTAAGCATCCATAGCTGCCTGCGCGGTCGGATAATAGCGGAAGACGATCTGCTCGATGAAGGAGACCTTACCATAATAATTTTCCGAGGCCGCCAGCACGACGCCGGTGACCTGTCCGTTCTCCACCATCAGGTGGTCGAAACGATAAGGGCCATTTCCCACCGGCCCCAGGTTGAAATCGGCATTCGCGATCTGATCCGCTGGGACGTTCTCTAGCAAATGCGCGGGCAGCAGGCCGAAGGTCAGGTAATCGAGAAAAGGCACGAAAGGTTCTGTGAGCGCGAACTTGATCGTCTTGTCACTCAACCGCGTGACCTCGACCTCATCCCATAAGGCGCGCACATCCGCAGGATAGGCCGAGTACTCGCTGCGTAGCAGGCTGAGCGTGAAGAGCACGTCATCGGTCGTGACCGGCTGGCCGTCGTGCCAGAAGGCGTTGGCTCGGATGGTCACGTTATAGATCGTACCATCGGGAGTATTGCCCCAGGATTCAGCCAGGTCCGTTTGTGGGATGCCGCGCGAATCGAATTTGAACAGGCCGCCGAAGAGCAGGCGGTCAATGTCACGATCGGCCGGGTTGTACAGGTCGATGATTGGGTTTAACCGTCCAAACGAACCGATCAGCCCTTCGGTATAGATGCCCCCGCTTGCCGGCTGGGGTAAGATCAGACTCAACGGATTCAAAGTTGGCGTCTGGGTCAAAAGCAGAACCCCTACCACGACCAGGGTAAGGATCACGACCAGGATTTGCCAGCGTAATTTTTTCATACCATAGATTAACGAAGAAAGGCCTCCCCGGCGCGTTCAGCAACCAGCCGGCGATGGCCTTTCCCGTCGGAAAATTCAGTTAGCCTTTGACGACGATCACGGCGATGATCACCAGGATGAAGAACAGGGCACTAAACAAGATCGTCACCCAAAACAGGGTCTTCTCGATCCCTCGCCGAGCGGTGAAAACACCGCCAGTGTCGGTGCCGGTCAGACCGCCCAAACCCGCGCCTTTGCTTTGCAGAATAATGCTGAGCACCAGGGCGATTGACGTTATAATCAAGCTCACGTACAAAAACTGTTCCATTCAGCAGCCTCCTATGAAATAGCCGCTAAATTATACCTTTGAAGCGGGAAAACCGTCAACCAGAAGTGTCATTGCGAGGAGCGCAGCGACGAAGCAATCTCCAACTCGCGAGGAGATTGTTTCGGCCTCTGGCCTCACAACGACACTTGGAGAACTCATGCACGAACTGACCATCAACCTGCACATGCACACCATTTATTCGGATGGCACCGGCACACACGCGGACCTGGCGCGGGCTGCTCTCAAATCCAGCCTGGACGCCATCCTGGTCAGCGACCACAACGTCTGGGTCCAGGGCTTCGAGAGCCACCACCGCGATGGCAAACGCCGCACCCTGCTCTTGGTCGGCGAGGAAATCCACGACCAGGGGCGCGACCCGCAAAAGAACCACTTGCTCGTCTTTGGCGCGGAACGCGAGTTAGCCACGCTTGCTGATGACCCTCAAGCGTTGATTGACGCGGTCCGCGAGGCCGGAGGCGTGTCCTTCATCGCCCATCCCGTAGACCCGGCGCTGCCCGCCTTCAACGAGACGGACATCTCCTGGGAAGATTGGCGCGTGTACGGATACACCGGCATCGAACTTTGGAATGGCTTCAGCGAACTCAAGATGGTGATCAAAGGCAAACTCGCTGGCCTCTTCTACGCTTACTATCCTGAATTCATCGCGCGCGGACCGCACCCAGAAGCCTTGCGCATTTGGGACGAACTGCTGGCTTCCGGTAAGCGCGTCGTCGTGGTGGGCGGCTCGGATGCGCACGCCAGCATAATGAGCATGGGGCCGCTGCGTAAAACGATATTTCCTTATGAATTTCACTTTTCCACCGTCAACACACACCTGCTCGTCCCGCGGCCGTTGACTGGCGACCTGCTCGCCGATCGCAAGATGATCCACGCGGCGCTGGCGGCAGGTCACGCCTTCGTCGGCTTCGATCTGCCGGCCCCCACGCGCGGCTTCCGCTTCACCGCCCAGGGCAAAGAAAAATCTGTGTTGATGGGTGACGAGTTCCCAGCCGAGGGTGGTGTGACCCTGCAGGTCAAAGCACCGAAGCGCGCCGATGTCCGCCTGCTCAAGGATGGCAAAGTGCTCAAGGCGGTCGAGGGCGAGTTCATCACCCACATCACGACCGAGCCGGGCATATATCGGGTGGAAGTTTACTTTCGCTACCTGGGACACAAGCGCGGCTGGATCTTCAGCAACCCGATCTATGTGAGGTAAAACGAGATACTTGACGAAACCCCTATAGGCGGCTACAATTTCGCCCGCTACCGGCACAGGCCGGGATATTTCAAACGAGAGCGAAGGTAACCCTAAGCGTAGCCAAAGGGTGAGAGGCGCTCGAGGAAGGAAAGAATGGAAAACGTAGTTATCAAGGCAACCCACCGTACAGTGACCGGCAAACAAGTGCGCGCCCTGCGTCGCGCGGGGAAACTTCCGGGGGTGCTCTACGGGCGGCACATCGCGTCGACCCCGATCTCGATGGATGGGCGCGAGGCCTCGCGCATCCTATCCCACCTGACATCCTCCAGCCTGGTGACGATTGACCTGGAGGGCAAGGAATATCCATCACTGGTGCGCGAGGGCCAGCGTAATCCCATCAAGCGCAGCCTGGTGCACGTGGACTTCCAGGTCGTCTCGCTGACCGAGAAACTGCGCACGCATGTCAGCATCGAATTGACCGGCAGCGCGCCGGCCGTCAAGGATTTCAACGCGGTACTCGTCACCAGCCTGGACGAACTCGAAGTCGAATGCCTCCCCCAAGATCTGCCCGAGCGCATCACGGTAGATATTTCCAGCCTGGCAAACGTTGGCGATGGCATTCACGTCCACGACATCATTCTTTCGGATAAAGTCAAGATCCTGGACGACCCGAAAGAGATGATCGTGGTAGCGACCGCCGCCAGAGCCGAGGAAGTGGAAGAAGTCGCTGCGGAAGTTGTGGCTGCCGAGGAAGTGGTCGAACCAGAGGTGATCGAGAAGGGCAAGAAGGAAGAGGAAGTTCCCACAGAGGGCGAGAAGAAGTAGTTTCCATTTAGCCCCCACCCCCACCCCTCCCCCAATCACGTGGGAGGGGTTTTTTTATAACAGATCCAGCACTTTCAGAAAATCTTGCGTCATCCTGGCGCTTGCGCCCCACAGGATTTCACCATCATAGGGATGATAGCTGATGACCGGGAAAGAGCGCGGCGCGCCGTCCGCCATGAAGTTATGCTCTTCCCAGTTTACAGGCTGCGCCAGCCAGGTAAGCGGGATCGAAAAGACACGCTCCACCTCGACGGTCGAGAGGCGGAAATCATACGGCCATGGGATGATCCCTATCACCGGTATAACGCGGAAACGGGTGATAGTGACCATCTCGTTCAAGCGGCCCAGCAGGCGCACGTCTCCTGGTTCTAATCCAATCTCTTCATAAGCCTCACGCAGGGCGGTCTGCTCCGGGGTGGTATCCTGAGCATCGCAGCCGCCGCCGGGGAAGGAAACTTGTCCCTTGTGATGCTCGACATCGTTCGTGCGGCGCGTTAAGACCAGGTGCCAAACATCTTCGCGCCAGGCAAGCGGCATCAGCACCGCCGCACACAAGAGCGTTTCATTTTCCAACAACGCCGCGTAGCCATTGGTGGAGGCGACCAGGCCGGGCTGGTAGGCCTTGCGTAAGCGAAGAGTGATGTAGTCTTCGGTAAGGGTCAATTCTCGCCGCGCACCGCGCTGCCGCAATAAGGACACTCGGCCGTGACCTCGTCCACCCACTCAACCTCGTCGGCGCGGATGGGGCCGCCGCAGCCGGGACAGGTGGTTGGCAAAAGGGGTTTGGCTCTCTCCCCGGGAGCAGCTTGAGACCCAAAATCACTCACAGGAACAGGTGGGAGAATGGCTTTGAGATAATCCGAAATCTCTTGCGCCTCTTTGGCCAGGCCGCGTTCGGCGAGGAGGGCAACTGTCAGTTGACCCGTGCGATGAAGCGCCGGCCACTGCTGGCGCGCCTCAAAAAGAGCAAGTCCATGCCTGATGTGCCCCATACCGGCAGCCGCCTGTCCAGCCAGGAGGCGCGCCCGCCCAGCCTGAAGATACAGATGCGGGGCGCGCGGGCCGCCGCGTACCTCCGCGCCGCGCGCCAGCCCCTCAAAGGCGACCGCCGCGCCGTTGTAGTTACCGATCGCCATCAACTCGTTGGCGCGCTGGAGGGCGGGGGGAATGTCGGGCGCAAATGCCCGCCGTAGAGGTCGAACGAAACCACGTCGTCGAAACATAAGAACCTCCTATGGTATGAATTCTACTAGCTCAACCTTGCCGCTCAAGGTGACCGGGAAAGTCATGCCCATGTAAGTCAGGTCGCCGGATTCGATCTCCGTCTTTAGCAGGCCAGTATATGGCAGGAACCAGTGGATGGTCTTGATCTTCAACACGCCTTGAAAATTACCCGGGGTTGTCGCCAGCGAGACGTCAATATCCATTTCCCGGTTGACCTTCAACGCATTTTCGAAAGTGCCCGCGGGGACAGTGACTGTCTCGTACACAGGAGCTCCATTCTCAGCGGTTATCCAATTCAAATGGAGAGGGGAATCTTTGACGATGATGGTTATCTGGTTTTCCTCATCTTGCACACGGATGTCGCCACGCGCAATGTAATCACCGTCCCAAGTAAGTGCCCAATTGTTGGCGACGAAATCCTCATAAGGTGGTGAAAACACACCGGATACATATTCGGTATTGATCTCACCCTCCAGGTAGCCGCTCAGGATCATGCTCAGGGTCATCGAAGGATAATTCTGGATGGCGGTGCCGTCGCACTCGGCAACCGTTTGAGTAATGACGCCAGTGGTCATGTCGAGAGCATTGACCGTAGCCTTGTTCTCCTCGACCTTCTCGACCGTTAGACCGATCTTTCTCGGCTCACTTTCCTGCTCGCTGGAAACTTGATAGATCCACTGATGCCCCGTCAGGAGCGGATAGAGCGGATTGGCGCACAAGCCGCTCGGTGGAGGAGTCTCGGTCGGCGTTGGTGATGGCGTGGGCGTCTGCGAGGGCAAAGCGGGCGGGGCCGAAGGATTCCGTCCCAACAGGCAGCCGCTGAGGAGAAAAGCGATAACAAGAAGAAAAATGAGGGGGTGATTCTTTGACAAGGTTTTCTCTTTTCCGTTCGCAAGATACATTCGGTCACAGGCTCGGCGGGGACAGAAGTCCCTCGCCGAACAGAGGAGCAGCACTCGCTGTGTCAGGGTCTCCCGACCCTGTTTCTCAATGGACCGGATGTCTCTCCGCTTGCACTTCTTCCACCACCCCTCCCTGCTCCTCCAACAAATCCTTCGCGCGGTCATCCTCGCTCGACTCGATCCTCCTCCCAAAAATCAAAAAGCCAGTGTGAGCCACCATCCTATCCGTGGGACGCAGACGGGTCGGTTCGGGTTTGTAGTAGCGCAGCAGGATTTCACAAACTTCGATGAAAGCAAAACGCCCTTGCCGCAAGGCTTGCAGCAATTGCGCCACCTGGTTGAAAGTGGGCACCAATCCGCAGAAGAAGCCGCCTGGCTTGAGCGCGGCGCGGACCTGGGCGACATAATCGTATGGATTGGGGACATCCAGGAAAAAGGCATCCACGTCGGTTTCATCCAGGCCTTCTCCAATGTCGCGTAACTTGAATTCCACGCGGCTATCCAACCCCAGCCGTTCCAGGTTCTTGCGCGCCAGGTTTTGCATATCCGGGCGGACTTCGTAGGAGATAACCTGTCCCTGCGAACCGACGGCGTAGGCCAGGGCGATGGTCATCGAGCCGGAGCCGGTGCCGGCTTCCATCACGCGCTGGCCGGGGCCGATGCTCATGCTGGTCAGGATGAAGCCAATATCCTTCGGGTACATGATCTGCGTGCTGCGCTTCAGGTCGAGCAGTAGATCGGCCAGCGACGGTTGCAGCATGAAGAACGGGCTGCCCTGGTGGCTAAAGACCTGGCTGCCCCACGGCTTGCCGATCAACTCGTCGTGGGACAGGATGCCGCGGTGCGTGTGGAACGTCCCGCCGGGAATGAGAGGGAAGATGAAATGCTTGTGCCGCAGGCCGACCAACAGAGCCAGGTCGCCGGGTTGGGCGTGGGTGGTATTGAGATTCCAGGGCATAGATTTATCCAATTGTAGGGGCGGGGTTCACCCCCGCCCAGAGCGACCATAAAGATCGCCCCTACGGTTTGAGGTATTTCGCAAAAAAATCGGTGATGGCGTTATAGCACGCCACACGGTTCTCGTATTTCAACACGTCGTGGCCTTCGTTCTCGAAGATCAGCAATTCGATCTCCTTGCCTTTCTTCTTCAAGTCGGCCACCAACTCTTCGGATTCTTTGGCTACCACGCGCGGGTCGTTGCGGCCTTGGATCACCAATATCGGGCAGGCCAGGTTATCCAGGTAAGTTTTGGGTGAGCGTTCAGCCAGGAAGGCGCGGCCATCGGGAGTTTCGGGGTCGCCCAGGGCAATCTTGAAGTACGGCTTCCACGTCTCCGGGATGCGCTCGCAGAAGGTGTTCAGGTCGTAGGGACCGAACATGTCGCAGGCAGCAGACCACAGGTCCGCGTGGCGGCCGGCCTGGGTCAGCGTCATGTAGCCGCCGTATGACCTTCCCACCACCGCGGCGCGTTTGGCATCCAGGCGTTTATCCTTTGGCAAGACCTTGGTCATGGCGTGAACGTGATCGAGGCGATCCTGGCCACCCCAGTCACGATCTACCTGCTTGGTATAGTTCAGGCCATAGCCGGTGCTGCCGCGCACGTTTGGAACGAAGACGGCGAAACCGCGCAGGGTTAGGAATTGGATGAGCGGCATGGAGAACCAGGAGAAATCGGGGCGCTCCTGGCTCTGCGGCCCGCCGTGGATGTAGTAAACTAGCGGGCGCGGGTCTTTGAAGCCGAGCGACCCGGCAGGCAGGTACAGGCGAGCCGAGACGCGCTTCCCATCGTAGGAGGTGAACGAGGCATCTTCGCCCGGCGCAAGCTGCTCTTCGGGGATGCCGAGGATTCTTTCGTCGGTGTGCATGACGATCAGGTCGCGCTGTTTGCCCTCGATGGTGTATATCTGAGTTGGAGACGTGGCCGTGGAGAAAGAAAGGATGAAACGGTCGTTGATTTTGTCGTAATGGAAGCTGTGTGGCCCGATAACGCCTTTGGAAAGGTCACCATCGCCAATCAGAACGTGACGCAGGCTCATCAGGTGCTTGTCTTCGTTGAAGATGCCCTCATAAACCCAATCGCAGCCGTCAATGTTGAAAGCGACGGCGTAGCGCGTTCCCTTCAAGTACGCCACGCCTTTCATTTCACCGACGCCAGCATGGAGGACGCCTTCCAGTTTCACCGGCTCGATCTCGCCAGGCTTGGATAGGTCGAGGTAGCCCAGGCTGTACTTGTCGTCGAAAACGGCGCTGGCAACTACCAGTCCCTGGCTGCTGGGAGCAAACTCCGTCGAGATGATGCCATTCGGCGGAACGATTTCGCCGGGCTGGCGCTGATCCAGCGGTTTGCCGTAGAATATTCTTCGCTGGCCGTTTTCCAGTCCATACAGGATGCCATCCCCAACCGTGTAACCGTCCGCGAAAAGAACCTGGCTGTGGTTTTCGTTGTGACAGGCAGGATACGCGCCATATTCGGATTCAGCCAGCTTTTCGAGCTTGTTTGTCCGCAAGTCGCCGCGGTAAGTCTCTTGAATGGGCTTCTCCCGCGATTCGGCGTTCATGTAGATCAGGTTCCGCTCCGGGTCGCAATCCACCAGGTGGACGCGGTGTTTCGCCAGGAAATTGTCGAAGGCGGGTTCAGGGAAACCGCCCTGGATGGGAATGATCATCGGCTGGTAGTTCTCGTCGCCATCCTGGTCAATCATCACCAGGATCTTTTCCTCTTCCGGGAAAATGTAGTACGAAAAGCCGCCGATCAGCTCCGGGTTTTGCAGGGCGATATTTGGCGGGAGCAGCGGCTCCGGTACGCTCCCACCATAGTTCATGGCATACAGGCTGAGGTGTCCGGAAAGATTGCTATAAAAGTAGATCCGCTCGCCCACCAATTGCGGGACGAGGAAGAGACGAGCCGAGAGGAAAGATTCAATGCGAGGGGGTATAGGATTACTCCTTGAATGGATTCTGAATGCGCACGCCTTCGTAGATCTGTCCATCGTTGAGGTCTTCCGTCCAAAGAATGGCGCAGCCTGATTGCGAGGCGCTATTGATGATAAACGCGTCCCAAATAGAGATTCCGTAACGTTGTTGGATGCCGATGGAATCCAGAACATTTTTGACATTCAGAGCGTGAATCTTCCATGCCGAGTAAGATGAAATCACTTGCGAGGCAACATCGGAACTCAACGGTTGTTTTATTTTCGCCGTGACTGTTTCATAAAATTCTTGAAAGACCTGGACGCTCATACAACCATTCTCCGACCCCCATAATTCCTCCAACAATCGTTTGGCCAACTGGCGCTTTGTCCCTGCAGAAATATCATGTGCGTAAACCAGAATATTGCTATCCACAAATTGAAATTCATCTGCGGGCATGCAATTCCTCCCGAGTCCAGGGTATCTTGCCATTTGTACCAAGGTTGAAACCTTTTTCTAAAAGCGCCAGGCTTCGCCGTTTAGCCGCATCATACTTTTCATCCTCGGTTGTCATCTCGATGATGAAATTCGTCAACAATTTTGATAGCGATGTCCGATGCCTGACAGCCATCATTTTTGCCTTGTGGATCGCCTCCTTGGGGATAGCAAGTGTCACGTTCTGCGTTTCCATGCGCACCTCCACTCAAATTGTATCACGTATTTACGTGAAGAACAATGCAAGAATTCGCCCTCCCCAAAAACGCCCTTTTGGCTTACAATACAGCCCGTTCAAGCCGCCCCGCGGTTTGCCTTCCGCCCCCGGCTCGCCCACGGCGATGACCGGGAGCATATCCCGAGGAAAGGAGGTCCCCTATGCACAAGTATGAGCTGGTTTGTATTATCCATCCCGACCTGGACGAGACTGCTTTTAACGGCGCGATTGACAAGGTGAAGGGCTGGATCAGCGACGCCGGCGGCACCGTTGACAAACTGGACGTGTGGGGTCGCAAGCGTCTGGCTTACACCGTCCGTAAGCAACGCGAAGGGCAGTACGTTTTACTGAATGTCAGCCTGCCCCCGTCCGCAACCGCAGGCCTGGATCAAAATCTGCGTTTCCTGGAGCCTGTTATCCGTTATATGATCACCTCAGTTGAGTGACCTTTGTAACCGTCGGTTTTGGACATTAGATAGGAGTATCTTATGAGCCGAGGCTTGAATAAAGTCATGATCATTGGGAACCTGGGACGCGAGCCGGAGATGCGTTACACCCCTTCGGGCCGGCCCGTGACCACCTTTACGGTTGCCACCAGCCGTTCGTGGAACACCGCGGACGGCGAGCGCCACACCGAAACCGAATGGTTCAACGTCGTCACCTGGGGTAACCTGGCCGAGATCTGCAAACAGTACCTGACCAAGGGCCAGCAAGTCTACATCGAAGGACGCCTGCAAACCCGACGCTGGGAAGATAAGGAATGCGTCAAACACACCACGGTTGAGATCGTCGCCACCGAGATGATGATGCTCGGCGAGCGGCGCGAAGCCAATCACGGTGAGGAGACTGGCGCCGCCGCAGAAACCGAACGCCAGGCCGAAGAAGACGAATTTCCCTTCTAATTTGGAGTAATAACCTATGGATCACCAATACGATAATGGGACGGAGCAGTCATCCGAACGCCGCTACTACGCCCGTCCGAAGTTTTGCCAGTTCTGCGCCGATAAACACCTGGCGATAGATTACAAGCAAGCCGACATCTTGCGCCGCTTCGTCACCGAAGAAGGCAAGATCCGCCCCCGCCGCCAGACAGGCACCTGCGCGAAACATCAGCGCACCCTGGCAGGGGCCATCAAGCGCGCCCGGCACATCGCCCTGTTGCCTTACACAGGCAGAAGCTTCGAAGATGACCGGTAAGAGGAAATTATGGCAAAAACCAAGGCTGCAAAAGTAATCAGCAAGAAGCATCTGGCCCGCATGGAGCGCGAACGCCGGCAGACCATGCTCATCACTTATACCGCCATCGCGATCGTCACCATCGTGGTCGCGATGATCGGTTATGGCATCCTGGACCAGAAAGTGCTCCAGGCCACAAAGCCGGTCGCCAGGGTCGGGGAGGATGTCATCACCACGCGCGAGTTCCAGATGCGCGTTCGCCTGGCTCGTCAGCAGTACATCAACCAATATATTCAGTACCTGCAGTACGCCCAGATGTTTGGAATGGATCCTACCTCCGACCCGACGATCTCTAAGTATTTGAGCCAGATCCAAACAACGCTGGACGACTCCGCTCAAGTGGGAAGCGACACGCTCGACAAGCTCGTGGATGAGCTGCTGATCCGCCAATATGCGCAAAAGAACGGCATCCTGGTCTCGCCCGAGGAAATTGACCAGACCATCCAATCCGATTTCAAATTCTTTCCGAACGGTACACCCACCCAAACCATCACACCGACGGCCATCGTCTACCCGACTCTGTCTGCCACTCAACTGGCTTTGATGACGATCACCCCGACCCCCAGCCCGTTCCCGACCTTCACGCCGTCCCCCACAACGACCGTCGACCTGTCCGCCACGCCGACCACAGTGCCTACCATCACACCGACTGCCACACCGTATACCCTAGAGGGCTTCCAGAGCGATTTCAAAACGGCAGTGGAGACTTATACCAATATCGGCCTGAGGGAAGCGGACATTCGCAAGATTTTCTTCAAGGATCGACTATACCATCAAAAAGTGTATGAATACATTACCAAAGACGTGCTCCACGAACAGGATCAGGTTTGGGCGCGGCACATCCTGGTGGCTGACGAACCGACGGCCCGATCCGTGCTCAACCAGTTATTGAACGGCGGTGATTGGGCAACACTGGCAGCTAAATACTCGACCGACACGGGTTCGAAGGATATCGGCGGCGATGTGGGCTGGTTCGGTCCCGGCAGAATGGTCGCCGAGTTCGAGAACGCGGCCTTCAAACTGCCTGTAGGCGCGATCAGCCAGCCAATCCAGAGTACTTACGGCTGGCACATCATCCAGGTGCTCGTCCACGAGAACCGCCCGCTGACAGAGGCGGATTACAAGCAAGCGACTGACGACAAATTCCAGGAATGGCTGGCAGAAGCGCGTAATGCGACCACGGTCACGATTTACGAGGACTATGATACCAAAATACCCACTGACCCGACGCTTTCGGACGCACTGGCAGCGATACAACAATAACAAAGTCGCGGCAAAGCCCGCACTGTAGATTCCTACAAAATCGGGGTTATTGGGAATTGCCGCGATGTACCCCATACGAAGAAAGGGGCTGCCCCATTTGGGGCAGCCCCATATATTTTAGATAAGTGAGCGCTCTCTTGCGCTCACAGCCCGCACTAGCCTGTCCTGGCGGACTAGGCCAGGGAGAGCGCAGAATCATCAAGGGATGACTTTTGCAAGAGGTCTAATCCCCGGCGGGCGCGGATGTCAGCAGACGGTGCAGTTCGAGTTCGGCCTGCGCCGGGGTGACGGACAGGGCAAAGCCCCACTCCCCGAGCAGCGCTTTCTGCGCCCGTCTCATCAGCGCCTGGTCGTTTTCGTTCAGCGGACGGACCTGCCGGTAGGCGGACAGGTCGCGGATCACCCGGCAGAGCGATTCGGCACGGCCGTCCTTCAGCAGCTCAAGCAGCTGGGTCTTGCGATCCTGGCGGTCGTCCGGGAGCGGCTCGCCCGGGCTGGACAGGATGGCGAGCAGTTTTTTGAACCCGGCTTCCGGGGTCGGAGGCCGCAGGCGGTTCCCCAGCTCACCGTCCGCAGGGACCCAGACGGTCAGGTCGCCGATCTGGACCGCGTAGTACAGGGCGTTCTTGCCGGACAAAGCCCGCTCCTCCAGCCGGATGACCTTCCCAAATCCATAGGTCCAGTGCATGACTGGATCGCCTTCGTGGAAGTTCATACGTGCCTCCTGTTAAAATTGGGAATAAGAAAGAGCGTCAGCCTAGCGAAAGGACTGGCGCTCGGAACCCGTCTATCCTGGGATGTAGAGAGATTATATCATTGATTCCACCCTCACCCGTCCTTCGCGAAGCACACCCGTGGTGCCCCCAAATCCACAACCAGACGATTGGTTGACATCAAAACTTTTCGTCGTGGATTTGGGGGAGGTACCCGATAGGGCGGAGGGGGTTTTGCCCATTGAACGCCTCACTCAACCCTTCGCCAAAACTCACCTGTGGCTGCCTGTCCTGGCGGCCAGGCCAGGGCGGCACTGGCGCAGGCAGGGCAAGCACCCCCTCCACTTGCCCCCATGCAATGGGGTGCCTTGCGGGATGCATCAACCGGGCATAAATTTATCCTTCTGCTTCTTTTCGTTTTTTAATTTTCTCTTCTCCTTTGGATTCAGCTTGGGCTTTTTCTTATGTTCTTTTCTACCTTTATTTTTTTTTCCGCTATCACTCATCGCTGTTTCTCCTTTCTTGCTAACCACCTTCCTTGAAACGCACTATCCAGCACGGACACTCCCTCACCTGCACTTGCGCCAGGTGCAAGTGTCGG
>JALHUM010000310.1 GCA_022865905.1 Anaerolineales bacterium
AGCAGGTTGGCCACCGCGGATGCCAATCGCCATGCGCTGCGTTGGTCATCTTTCGCCAGTAGTGCTGTAAATGTGGGGATGAAAGCCGAGCTGAGCGCGCCGCCCGCCAGCAGCGCGAAGATGGTGTCGGGGACGCGATTGGCAGCAAAGAAGGCGTCCAACTCCGGGCCGGCCCCGAAAGCCCTGGCGACCAGGATGCTGCGTACCAGCCCGGCGACCTGGCCGATGACGAGCGCCAGCATTACCGTCCCGGCGGCGCGAGCGATCTGGCGGTTGGCGTTGGTAGTGGATTCGTTCACGAGCGGGGATTATACTGCCTTTCACTGCTTCTTAGGCTTTCACCGCCGTCCTCGGCGGCGGGGACGCCGCCTTGAGTAGAAAAGGAGGTTTTCGCCAGGACTGCCACGGCAAACGAGACGGATACGAACAGCAAAATCCAGGTGGCCTGGTATTGCATCTTCGCCAGGAACAAGACGAGTACACTCAACACCAGCGGAAGTATGGCGGCAGCGCGCGGCAGCGGCTTGAGATCGGGCAGGTGCTTGAGCGTCAACAAGAAGGCCAGGGTCAGCGGGACGTAATCGTATTGCAGCGCGTAAGGCGTCAGCAGGAGGGTCAAAATGATGGACGCGGCGGCGAGATAAGCCGGGTTGTCATACCGTTTCCAAACGAGGGCGACTAATCCTATTCCCAGGAGTCCAATAACGGCGACAATGGTAATCTGAGCGCTGCCGCAGATCCCGAAAGTGAACTTCAACCAATCGTAGATCGTCGCGGCGACGCGTATGCCCGCAATCGTCTCCGGCCCATTCAAAGCGTATGTCAATCCCTGGCCGAAGCCGGAGTAGTCGAATTGCCACCAGCGCGGGATGGCAACCGTCGCCGCGCCGAGCAGCCCGGCTGCCCAGGCCGCGCCCCAGCCGAGGGCGGCCGGTTTGCGGCGGATCATCCAGACAGCCAGGCAGAGCACCATCATGAGAGTCGCCTGCGGCTTGGTCAGCGCCAGGATCAAGCCCAGTCCGGTCAGGATCGGTTGGTTTCGCCGGATGCCGCGCAGGGTCAGCGCCAGGCCGAAGAGCAGCACGAAGCCGGAGTTCTCGCTGACCAGGCAGGCGTAGCCAAACAGGATGCTGGCGAAGATGAATGCCACCCAACGGAACCAGCGTTCGATCCGCCAGTCCAGCACTTCCCACAGCCATTCCAGGCTGACATAGAACAGGCCCAGGTTCAAGACGATCCACAGCAGGCGTGCGGCCTGGAAGGGCAAAAAAGTCATCGGGATGAAGAAAAGACAATACCAGGGCGGGTAGAAGTAGGGAATAATGGTGCCCGTGAAGCCGCTGATCTCTTTCAGAACCGGGGCCAGTTGGGCGTAATCGTGGGGATTCCCGCCGCGCCGCACCAGCAGCGCCGCGCCGTAATAGTAGCGCAGGTCAACGCCTGGGTGGAGATAGGCGAACAGGCCAAAGCAAAGCAGGGAGAAGAAGAAGGCGGCCTGGAGGAGTCGTGCGACGCGGATAGTGTTCATAAGAGACTTTGTAGTGGCGACTTCGCGGAGCACCCTTTAGGGTTAGTCGCTCTTTGGTCGAACGACTAAAGTCGTTACTACATCTTCGTGGATTCTGGTTTTCTTCCGGCCAATATAGCCCCTGTCCCGCTGGCGAAAAAGACACCTTCGGCAGCCGCGCGTTCCAGGCTTGCGCGCCAGCGCTGGAGCTCGGTCGGAGTGATGACCCCGGCCGAGAGCGCCTCCGCCTCCACACGATCCAGGAAGTTCGCCTGGCGGCAGAGGACATAGTCGGTGAACGGGATGGAAATCGTCTCGACCGAAATCTCGACCAGCCCGGCCTGTTTGAAGAGCCGGTAAAGCTGGCGGCCGGCGTAGCCGTTGTTCAGGCAGCGTTCGGTTGCGACGCGCGCCAGCCTGCGTTCGATGTCCACTTCGGGCGTGTCAATGGACTTGGTGCCGTGGTCGGTATCCAGGACGACGATCCAGCCGCCAGGTTTGTTTACGCGCGCCATCTCGGCCAGAACCTGCTCCGGGTGGAACAGGTGCTGGAACAGCCGCTCGCTGCGGCAAGCGTCGAAGGTGTTATCCGGGAAGAGCAGGCCGGTCGTGACATCCACCTGCTGATGCTCGACCCAGGGGCTGACCCCGGCTGCTTCCGCGCGCCGCGTCGCCTCGGCGATCATAGCCGCGTCGTTATCCACCCCGATGACCTCGCCACCCGCGCCGGCCAGCTCGGCCAGCGGAATGGTGTCCGTGCCGGGGCCGCAGCCCACGTCCAGCAGTCGCTGGCCGGGCCGGATGTGCATCAAATCATAGGTGCGCTGCTTGCTCCCCTGGAGCAGGTGGGCCGCCATTTGAAGGTAATCGGAGTCAACGTAGACTTTAAGTTGGGACATGCGCTAATTCTAACGCAGCTTGCAAAAGAAGATCAGCACCATTTACACAATCCTGCCAATGCGAAAATTCTTTGGGAGAGTGAGAAGCCCCCGCCACCGAGGGGATGAAGATCATGCCCGTCGGGCAGATGTCGGCAAAGCTCTGCGCATCGTGGCCTGCGCCGGAAGGCATTGACCTGTATGTGTAACCAGCTGCCACAGCACATTCGATGAGCACCGGTTGCACGGTGGGGTGCATCGTTGCAGGAGGAATATCCTCGGCGAGGGTGATCTCTAACTCGACTTCCGCTTCTTTTGATTCTTGCTGGGCAAGGTGGACAAGCGCATCGTAGAGCGCTGCCAGCCCCTGCTTACTGGAAGCGCGCAGTTCCAAATCCAGCGTGACGGCTGCGGGCACGACGTTGAATATGCCCGGTTCGAAGCGCATGTTCCCCACATTGATGGCGCAATCCGTAAAATCGCGCAAAACCGCCTCCCAGGCGTGTGCGGTAAAAGTACATGCCGCCCGGCCTGCGTCGCGGCGGCGCGGGATCGGCGTGGTGCCGGCATGGTCGGCCCTTCCGATGAAGCGCAGCCTGAGGCGGCGAATACCGACGATGGCTGTGACGATGCCGATCTCTTCTCCGCTCTCCGCCAGGGTGGGACCTTGCTCGATGTGGAGTTCCAGGTAACCGGCAATCATGCCTGGCTCACGATAAGCGCCGAGGATGCCATCCCTGGTCAAGCCGAGGCGGGATAATCCTGACTCGAACTCCTCTACGCCCAGGTTGGGATGTCCAAGGTCTGCGCTGGTCAGCTTGCCGGTCAATGCCCGGCTGCCCAGCAGGCCGAGGTGCGCCCCTTCTTCGTCGGTGAAGTTAATGGCCTCCAGGCAGACAACCGGTATGTAACCAGCTTCCTTGATCGTCTGCAAAACCTCCAGGGCAGCCAATACGCCGAGGGCGCCGTCAAATCTGCCTCCGTTGGGCACGGTGTCCAGATGAGAGCCGAGCAGAAAATGGGGCGCATCGGCGCGGTTGCCACGCAGAACAGCGGATTGATTCCCCGCCGCGTCGCCGGTAGGCCTTTGGCAGGCGTATTCCAGCCCGGCCGCCTCGATCCGCTCACGAAACCAGGCCCTGGCCTCCAGGTCTGCCGCGCTGAGGGCTGGCCGGTGCACGCCGCCTGCGGCTGTAGCCCCGATGCGGCTCAAGGCTTCGAAGTTCGTCTTGAAGCGTTGCTCGTTTATGCGGATGCTCGAGGGGCTATGGGTCATTGGGAGACTTACGCGGCTGGCTCTGCCGACTTGAGCGGGCTAACATGACCCGCGTCGAGCGCACCGGGCTTCAGTAGAATCGCCAATGTCAGCAAAACCCATGCGGCCGAGGCTATCAGACCGGTTGGATATGGGCCCAGCAAAGGATTAGGATTACCCTGCACGCATACGGCAGCCAGTCCGCTGATACCGTTAATGGCAGCGTGACCGATTACGGCTGGCCATACATTGCCTGCCCGTAGCGTTAGCCAGCCCAAGAATGTTCCAAGGCCGATTGTGACCCAGACCATCATCAGCATACCCAGCCAAGGTGCACCGGGATAATCAAGCCCATAATTGTGCCCCATAGCGATGATGGGCCAATGCCACACGCCCCAGATCAGCCCTATCAGCAGTATAGCTTTGCGTCCCCCG
>JALHUM010000311.1 GCA_022865905.1 Anaerolineales bacterium
AGTCCGGCGTGTTGTCCCGGATTTGCGCGCCCGCGCCCAGTCCCACCACCCGCACCCGTGACGAGAACTTGGTCTTCAGCCCAGTGACGCGCAGGCCGGTGTCCGAAGCTGTGTCGTTGTAGCCGTACTCGTTGTGCATATCGAAGACCAGCACCGAAGCCTTGTTGTCGTGCACCAGCCCGGCCAGGAGGATGCGCGCCAGGAAGGATTTGCCCGTGCCGGTGGCGCCGAAAACGCCCGCCGAGCGCTGAACGAACCGGTCCAGGTTGACGCAGACTGGATGTCCCTGCTCGCGCGTGTAGCCGATGACGAAATTGCCCTTGTCAGACGGGTCACCGAAGATCTCGGCGATGTCGCCCGGCCTGGCCATGCGGACCTCGGCGTGGTGCGGAGGCACGGTCTTGACCGGCAGCGGGCGCGGCATTTTTTTGGCATGCTCTTTCATCCAGGCCGCGTAGCGCTCACTGCCCGGCTCCGGTCCGCGCTCCAGCATCAGAGCGGGCAGGACTTCCAGGTTGGTGTAGAGCGTCTGTCCGTGCAGGGCGTGGGCCAGGGCGGGCGGCAGGCGCGTCTCGGATTGTTCGTCGGCGAAGCGCGGGTCGGTCGCGCCGAGCTGCAGGTCGGTGACCAGGCCGTAGAACTGCCAGTCGCCGCTGGGGATGACGACGAACGCGCCCTCCTGTACTTCTTGCGAGGGAATGGTGAGACGGACGCGGAAGGATTCTTTCAGTCCGCCGCCGACGATGTAACCAATGGGAGATTGTTGATTGTTCATATTTTTCACCACAAAGGACACGAAGGGACACGAAGGATTTTTTAAGGGGCTCGCGCATCGTGGAGTCTTAATTCACCATGCGCTTGATGCCATCTTTGAGATGGACGACGTTAAAGTTGATCATGTATCCAAGCCGCAAGCCGGTGACTTTGAGATAGGTGATCAGTTGGGCTTCATAGAGAGGGATCATCGTTTCGACCGACTTGAGTTCGACAATGACCAGCCGGGCAGCCAGGAGGTCCAGCCAGAGGCCGGTTTCGATGCGCACACCCTCGAACGTGACCGGCACAACCACCTGCGTTTCCACGTCCACGTGTTGCTGGCGAATCTTGTGCGCCAGGCAAGCCTCATAAACCGATTCCAAAAGACCGGGGCCGAGCGCAGAATGGATGGCGTAAGCAGCCTCCAGCACTTTCTTCCCAATCAATTCAGCCTCGACCGGGATGGGCTCGAATCGTTTTTGAACGGTCTTTTCCATTTTTTCTCCTTTGTGAACCTTCGTGCCCTTTGTGGTAAAGAATCCACAACAACCTGAAATGCTTTTCGGATATCTTCGGCAATCATCCTGCGCTTGACCTTTTCCACGAAAAACGCCGATCCCGCCTGGACGTAGGACGGCAGTGCCCGCGCCTCGTGGAAAGTGAACTCTCCGCCGCGAATTTTGTACGTGGAGCCAGCAGGAATCACGCGCGGCTCGCCGTTGCGCCTCGCAATATAGTTGACGGCCTTGATGGCCACATCGCCCACCAGCAGGTAGACTTTGACGTTGGGAAACAGGGCAATCTCTTTTTCGAGCAGGTGTGAACAATGCTGGATAGTATCTGTGGCAATGCCATAGCCGGTCTTGCCGCACTTGACCGCCGTGGTCAGATAGACGCCCATGCCGAGAATATCCTGCATGGACGCGACCTTCGCCCCGGCATCCTGGAATGCCAGGAGGGTGGTCTGGGCGAAGAGGGCGTTTTCCCCGGCGTAGTAGTAATCGGCGGGGTTTTCCGGCGCGGCCTCCGAGATGAGCAGGATGAAGATGTTCTCCGGGTTGATGTCTACATTCGGGACGATATTACTGGCGCGGCGCGTGTCGAGGCAGGGAAAATCTAGACATTGGACATTACTGGCTGGTCTCATGATTCACGCTCCTTCTGAATCCGTTCATTCGCCAGGATGATATATTTCTCATCAATTTCATACCCTACATAATGCCGCTTGCTCTTGATTGTCGCAATCGCCGTCTGACCACTCCCCATAAACGGGTCTAAAACAATTTCATTCTCGAAAGTATAAAGTTGGATCAATCGCCGCGGCAACTCGACCGGGAATGGGGCCGGGTGCCCGACCTTGCGCGCCGATTCGGCGGTGAAGTTCCAAATGGATTTGTTGTATTCCAAGAACTCATCGCGGGTGATGGTGCTCTCGCGCTTGGATGGGTTCTGGCGTTTGAAGGTATCCTTGCAGAAGACCAGGATGTATTCGTGCACATCGCGCAGGGTGGGATTGCCCGCCGATTTCCAACTGCCCCAGGCCGTGGACGGGGAGGCGCTGGCGGCCTTGTTCCAAATGATCTCGCCACGCATCAGGAATCCGAGACGGCTGGCCTGCTCGGTGATGTAGGCATGCAGCGGGATGTATGGCTTGCGGCCCAAGTTTGCCACGTTAATGCACATCCGCCCGCCAGGGACGAGCACGCGGTAAGTTTCAGCCCAGACGCGCTTCAAAACAGACAGGTACTCTTCCAGCGACAAATCTTTGTCGTATTCCTTGCCCACGTTGTAGGGGGGAGAAGTAACCATCAGGTGGATAGAGCAGTCCGGAAGTTCGGTCATCGCCTCGGCGGAGTGGCAGAAGATGCGGTCGAGCGATTTTGGCGGGATGGGATTTTCGAAGTAGGGCACATCCTGTCCCCGCGGCTGGCCGTCGTACAACTTCCCGGCATAGAAGGAGGATGAGTCGTGGCCGACCCGGCCCGGGGTCCCGAAAGCGGAGGTTTTGGTGGTTTTGCGTTTTGTCATGTTTAAACACAAAGGGCACACCGTTCGTGCCGCGAACACCGGCGGCACGCCGGTGCGAGACGGCAAAGGTTCACGAAGGGGTTCTTAAACCACCATCCGCTTGATGCCGTCTTTGAGATGCGGCACGGTGAAATTGATGAGATAACCAATCCAGCCGCAGGCCGCCTTCCAGGCGAATATTCCTGTACGTCACAGGGATGGCTGCTTGCGTTTCCACAAGAAGCCCGCTTTCGCGGATTTCATAGGCATGACAGGTTTCGTACACCGATTCCAGCAAGCCCGGGCCGAGAGCCGTATGTACTTTGAAAGCCGCATCCAGCACAATTTTCGCCACCCGCTCGACCTCTGGTGGTATCGGCGCAAAGACACTTGCCTTTTGTGTTCTTGAATCCATAGTGCCCCTTCGTGTCCTTTGTGTTTAAATCACTTCACCCAGCGCGCCCAACACAGACATGAGCGTCGGGTAGTCGTCTCGCAGCAGGGTGATGAGTTCCTGCGTGGCGGCTCCGACCCATTTCTCGTTCTTCGTTTTTTGTTTTACTTGCAGGATGTGCGCCGCCAACACCTCGCCAACCGGGATATCTTTGGCGCGCAGGACGTGGCGGAAGTAGCCAAACTTGCCCGCACCTGTAAATTTCACCAGTTCGGCATCCGAGCACAAGTAGATGACGTCCAGGCTGAGGGGCGGACGCGGCGGCAGCAGATGCAAAACTTTCCCGCCCGCCTCGTATCCCACCGTCAGCACGGACATCTCCACTGGTACGATGCGCCGCTCGCGGTTATCGCGGATAACCTCCTGGCTGACATTCTCCGCCGTGACCAGTTGCCTCACCAGCCCGTCTTCGTCAATGTGGATGTCGTAGATCAGGCCGTAAACGCTGTATTCGTCGTCCAGAGGAGCGCGGACGAGCGCGCCGAACGCCATATTCGTTGTCGCCGGAGCCTCCAGTTGCGAGACCGAGCAGCCAGCGACAAAGCCGGACGTGCTGGCGCGCAGCAAATGACCGATTTGAATTGCCGACATAGATCCTCCATTGACAGAAGCCACTAACCACCCACCTCCCTAAATCCATTCGGATGCGTGCGGTGCCACTCCCAAGCGCTGGCAACGATATCCCCGAGATCGGGATGCTGGGGCTGCCAGCCCAACTCGCGGCGGATCTTCTCCGAAGAAGCCACCAGCCACGGCGCATCGCCTGGGCGGCGCGGCGACTCGACCACCGGGATCTCGCCTCCGGTCACGCGGCGGGCGGTCTCGATGACCTGGTTCACCGAATAGCCCGCACCATTGCCGAGGTTGTAGATCAACTTATCCTTCTCGTTCAACGCACCCAACGCCAAGAGGTGCGCAGCGACCAGGTCGGCGATGTGGATGTAATCACGGATGCAGGTGCCGTCCGGCGTTGGGTAGTCTGTGCCGTAGATTTGAGCCGCGTCCGCCTGACCGAGGGCTACTTTCAACACCAGTGGAATAAGGTGCGATTCGGGCTGGTGCACCTCGCCGCGCCCAGAAACCGCGCCGGCAGCGTTGAAATAGCGCAGGGCGGCGAAATGCAGGCCATAAATCTGGTGATACCAGTCCATCGCCTGCTCGATAGACAGCTTGGTGAAACCATAAACGTTGGCCGGATCAAGGGGCGAATCCTCGGTCAGTGGCTCATCACTGGAGGCGTAGACTGCTGCGCTCGAGGAGAGCACGAAACGGCCAATACCAGCGCGAGTGGCAGCCTCGATCAGGTGCAGCGAGTTGACCAGGTTATTATGAAAAAACTTGCCAGGCTCTTTCATGCTCTCGCCCGCTTCGATGAAGGCGGCGAAGTGCATCACGGCGTCGTATTTCTCGCCGGCAAGCGCGGCGGTCAGCGCCTCTCCATCCGCCAGGTCGGCATGAATGAAGCGCGTCGCCTCGGGGACTGCCTGCCGGTATCCGGTCACGAGCGAATCGTACACGGTGACGGTATGCCCGGCTTCGATCAAGGCCTCGGCAGTCGCCGAGCCAATGTATCCCGCCCCACCGGTAACAAAGATATTCATAGAGTTTCTCCAAATCGGACGCGGACACTCAAAGAACGAGTACAGGCGAGCGCCGATAAACGCGGATTCTCTTTGCTTTTTATTTCCGCGTCAACACCTTCACTTGCCGCAGTCCGTCTCGCCCCGGCGGGCTCCCGGCCCGAACGGGATGCAAGTGTCCGCGTTATCCGCGTCCTATAAATCTGGTTTTCGCACATGCCAATCCGTGACCTGCTGGTAGGCGTGCGCCATGCGGAGCAACACATCCTCGCGGAAATGCTTTCCCATCAACTGCATCCCAACCGGTAGGCCAGCGCTCTCGAATCCGACCGGGAAGGCCAGGCCGGGCACACCCGCCAGGTTTGCAGGCAGCG
>JALHUM010000312.1 GCA_022865905.1 Anaerolineales bacterium
AGCCTGGGACGATGCCTCAGCCGCCCTTGGCAAGTGGGATCCGGCCGTCGAGGTCGAGAACGCCAACAAGGCTGCTGCCGATCCGACCATCATTGCCTATCTCGGCACTTATAACTCGGGTGCTGCCAAGCTCTCGATCCCGATCCTGAACCAGGCTGGACCGCTGGTTATGATCTCGCCAGCCAATACCTATCCTGGCCTGACCCATGCTGCCGCCGGCCTGACTGATCCGGATGAGCCGGATAAGTACTATCCGTCCGGCGAGCGCACCTACGCCCGCGTGGCCGCCACCGACGACTACCAGGGTTCTGTAGTTGCCAACCTGATGGTTTCCCTGGGCATTAAGACTGTGTACATCGTGGATGACAATGAATTGTATGGTAAAGGTGTTGCCGACTCGGTCAATCAGAAGGCTGCCGCTCTTGGTATCAACGTGATCGCGCAGGAAGGTTACGACACCAAGGCTGCCGACTACAAAGCCCTGATGACCAAGATCTCGATCAGCAACGCCGGCGGCCCGCCGGATGCGATCTTCATTGGTGCGGTTGTTGACAACAATGCTGCGCAGATGCTGAAAGACAAGGTCGCCATCATGGGCGATAACGAGACCGTCAAGTTCATTGGCCCCGATGCCATTTACACCGGCGCCCTGATCGAAGGCGCTGGCGTTGATGTGGCTGAGGGCGTGTACGCTTCCGCCCCCGGCCTGGCGTTCAAGGACCTGGGCGAGGTGGGTAAGAAGTTCCTGGCAGACTACACTGCTAAATTCGGATCGACCAAGGAACCTTACGCCGTCCTGGGTTTCGACACCATGGGCGCGGCCCTGAAGGCGATCGAGGACGTTTGCGCCGCCGGTGGCGATCCCACCAACCGCAAGGCGATTCGCGATGCCGTCTTCGCCATCAAGGACTACGATGGCGCGCTGGGCAAATGGTCGTTCGACAGTAACGGAGACATTTCCCTGCTATGGTTCGTGGTTGGTAAGGTGACAGGCGGCGAGTTCGTAGAATTCGGCAGCTTCCTGCCGTAAGTTCTGTCCGTTCCCATTGGGGGGCAGTGTTACGCTGTCCCCCTTTTCTATATATCATCAAGGTTGAACCACGCATTCATAATAACCTTTCACGCAGACTTATTCTTTGATTTGATATGAAGGCACCTTCCCAATGAAATCCTTTCTTCGCCGGTTCATCCGTCCAATTATCGTCATCCTGGTGATCTACCTGGTCTTCCTGCTCGGTCCGATCGCCAACCTGGATTTCCCGATCATCGCGGGCAGAATCCAGGAAAACCCTAAAATGCTGCTGCAATTCCTGATCATAGGCCTGGCCAACGGAGCGATCCTCGCCATTATCGCGCTGGGGTACACCATGGTGTACGGCATCATCGAATTAATAAACTTTGCCCACGGTGATGTTTACATGATCGGGGTTTTCACAGCTCTCTCAACACTCTCGGTGACCGGTACCCTTACGACCAATAATCCCGGCCATCTCGCCCTGGGTATCGTTGCTGCCCTGGTCGTAGCTGTAATTGTCTGCGCCTCGCTGAATGTAGCCATCGAACGACTAGCCTATCGTCGTCTTCGCAATGCTCCCCGCCTGGCGGCCCTGATCTCAGCGATCGGTATGTCGTTTATTGTTGAGAATATCGGTCTGATCTGGGCTGCACAGTCCTGGCTCGTCCCCTCCTTTGGTACGACCGGGGGCGGCGCTCAAAAATCGTTTCCCGACTTATTGAGCAAGATGTTCATCAGCCTTAATTTGGATCCGAATTTGCTGGCCAGCACGGGAATTGGTTTGCGCTTCACGATTAAAGACCTGGTCGTCATTGTAATGGCTGCTGTATTAATGATCGGTCTGCGATTCTTCATCCAAAATACCCGCCTGGGCAAGGCAATGCGCGCCGTCGCACAGAACCGCGAAGCCGCCAAGATGATGGGGATTAATATTGACCGCGTGATCACCGTCACCTTCCTGATCGGCGGAGGCCTGGCCGGAGCGGCCGG
>JALHUM010000313.1 GCA_022865905.1 Anaerolineales bacterium
ACCATTTGGTCATAGTTGTAGGCTTTGTATTTGGCCATCGGTTCCTCTACACTTCATGCTTACAAAGAGTATACCGAACCTTACCTTTCAGCGCAACTATCTCCTATCCCTTTTTCTCGCTTTTTCGACAGTTTCAACGGTGTGCGTTACCGGCGGGGCGGATTTGCAAGACTACATGGTTATTATGGCACAAAACTTGGCAAAACGCGCCAGTTTTCGCGGGCGGAAGCCCTGTCCGGTGCACGCTTTGTTAGGCACCCAATCGAGAACTTCGACTTTGCTCGGTGTCGCCTGGCATAGGTTTCGTTCGCCCGAAAACCATGCCAAGCAGTAGAAACACGACTGGGGCTACCACACCGTAGCCAAGGATTCCTACACTCAGGGTCAGCATATCCGCAAATGGCACACTGATCAACCCCACAAGACATAGGACACCACTGACGATCATGAGAATCCGTACCATTTTCTCCAGCTTGCCTTCCTTGAACACAGGCGCAGCAAAGAGCATGGAGAGGGCAAAGAACCAGTCCCACGCAAGGATGTCCAAGGCATAGGCTACGGATGATGGCCACTTGTAGGGAAGGAATAGAGAAAGCCATGGCAATTGGGTAGCCTCAACCTGACGGCTTACCGCTAGGATCGCGAAGTTGACACTGGATGTGATGCCCGCTAGAAGGATCATAAATGCAAGTGCTATCAAACTATATGCCTTGAGCTCGGGAGACGCGTAGGCGTGAACTGCGACCATGCTAGAGACCATCAATGGTGCCATGAGGATGATAAGTAGCGCCATTATGGAGAGAAACGGATCACCGATTGGATCATGGGGCGACTTGAGGGAGAGGAATCCGAGGAGTGCTGCAACAGCATACGCTTGTCCCAGGACGAATGTGGCCCAAGTTGCGGCTCTCCCCATTGTGCGATGCTGGACTGTGAAGCCTTCATGGGTGATCATGCTGCTCTTTTCATCCTTGTGTTGCTCCCTCAGGGGGCCTAACTATGTGTTCAGCCGCCATTTGGCGTCCTAATGGCTTATGGACGGTCTACAGGCAGCCTTACATCCTAAATTCAATTAGGCCTAATGGTAGCCGTACTGAGGCTACCATTAGGCTACAATCGTTTATATTAGGACGATTAACTGAAATCAGTATAGCAAAATGGCGGAGAAAATGCAATTCCCGAACAGCCCACATCGTCCCCGCAGGGGAAAAAACTGCCGAGCAGGCCTTCGGCAAGAAGCAGTAACTATTTTAGGACATTATACGGATGTTCGCATACTGTCTACAACCGCATCATATTCCCGCAAAACTCGCACCTGGTTGTATCCTGTTCGCACAAAACGCGCGCCGGCTCATTTGTAAGCTTTACTCCGGTGGCGAATGCCAATGATGTCCACGTGGCGCTCGTCATCATAAATGGCATAAACCACGCGGTAACCGCCAACGCGTATCCGCCACAGGATTTTTTCACCCGTCAGTTTGCGGCAACCGGGAGGACGCGGCTCTCTTGTCAAGGCTTCGATCTTGGGGAAAATGAGATTGGCGAGAATCGCGTCAATTGCTTCCAGCTCTTTCCGGGCTGAACGCGTAAAAGTGACCGCGTAATCAGTCATCCAGCTTGCCCTGTTCGCGCAAGCGCTTCTTGACCGATTCCAGGGTTTCTCGCGGCTCATTCGCCCTTGCACGCGCTGTCAGGCTATCATAGAAATCTTCCCAGAGTTCGCCGTACTTCTTGAGATCAATCAGCACAGCGACTTTCTGGCCTTTGTCATTGGTGACAAATTGTATGCCTTCCATCGTTGCTCCTTATGGGACTTGCTAAAAAACACATTCAACCTTTAACCTTCAAACCTTCCAACTATTAAGCCTCACAACCGCATCACATTCCCGCAAAACTCGCACTTGATCGTATCCTGACCGCGCAGCACCTGCTGGGTGATCGCCCCGCCGCAGGCCGGGCATTGCGTCGGCGCGGCCTTGACCTTCTCCACCTCGGCCTGGTCAATGGCTACGGCGCGGCCCTGGTCGAAATCTTTGGACTTGGCGCGGTTGATCAGTCCCTGCCAGGCGGCGCAATCCTGCCAGATGTGGAAGTGAGCGGACTGCACCGGCGCGCCGCTGGCAAAGCGGATCTCGATGTGGTCTTCGTTCTTCAGCAGGCCCGCCTTGCTGGTCTGGACGTTGTCCACCAGCGCGACTGGCGCTTCCAGTTGCAGTCCCTGCACCTTCTGCTTCTCGGTAGCGATGAAGAGCACCTTCTTGGTCACAATCTCTTCTTTTTGCTCGAAGATGAGACGCTGGTCGGTCAGGTAGAGCACACCCTCCGGGTCGCCTTTCTGCTCCTTGCCTGTCTTGCACCAGACCGCCTTGACGGCCATGAGCGCACCTTCGGTCGGCAGCAGCCGGAAAGTGGCCTCGGCCAACTGGGTCAGCGTGTACTCGACCTGATCCATGTGCCTGACGAATTCGGATACCTGCCGGTCGAACTGGTCGTACATCCCATTGATGGTGCGCTCGGCGGCGGAGACTTTGCTTTCCAACTGGCTCACGGCGGATTGCATCGTGTTCAGGGTGCCTCGCGCCGCAGCCGGGTTGTAGGCAGAAGCCGTCAGTTGCGGCATCTGCATCTCGATCGGCCGCAGGGCATTCATCAGCGCGGTGGACTGCAGGTTGATCTGCGATTGCAGGTTCGGGTACAGCATTGCCCACGAGTCCACGAACGACTGGGCCTGGGCTTCCAGGTCCTTCTCGAAGAAGTAGCCGCGGCCGCGCGCCGTCATGATCCGCTGCGGCTGGCTGCTGACTTTTGTCTGCATATCTTCGACCGCGTCGCGCACCTTTGCCAGCCGGACGCCGTCCTGAAGCGAGTTGACCTTGTTCTGCAAGGCGCGGATCTCGTCAGCGATTTGTTGAGCAGGGCTAGGGGTAGCCATAATGCCTCCTATGTTCTAAGAATCATCCTTCCGAAGTATGTCAATATTATGGTAGCTGCATTTCAGCTACTATTATGTCACACTTGCATCGGAAAGGCAACTCAGCAATTCTCAGTTTGAACCATGTCATTGCGAGACGGCGCTCTTCCGTCGAAGCAATCCCCTGATTTAACGAGGAGATTGCTTCGCAAAGTGCGCTCGCAACGACATACTGAGAATTGCTGAAGGCAACTCGCGTCAGTAGAATGGTAAAATTACTCTCTCACGCCAACACTTTCACAAAAGGGCTTATCAATGTCGAACGATAATCTCCATCAACGCGCCATCAATACGCTGCGATTTCTCTCCGCCGATGCGGTCCAGCAGGCCAATTCCGGCCATCCCGGCCTGCCGATGGGCGCGGCCGCCATGGTGTATACCATCTGGACCCGACACCTGCGCCACAATCCCAGGCATCCGCGCTGGCCGGATCGGGATCGCTTCGTACTCTCCGGCGGACACGGCTCCGCGCTGCTCTATTCCCTGCTCCACCTGACCGGTTACGACCTCTCGCTGGACGAGCTCAAGCGTTTCCGCCAGTGGGGCAGTCTCACGCCCGGCCATCCCGAATACGGCCTGACCCCCGGCGTGGAGACCACCACCGGGCCGCTGGGGCAGGGATTCGCCAACGGCGTCGGCTTTGCGATTGCCGAGGCGCACCTGGCAGCGGAGTTCAACCAACCTGCTCAAAGCCGGTCTGAGATTGGTGTAAAACGTGGGTCTCAGACCCCCTCCGAGCATCAAATCGTTGACCATTATGTTTATGCCATCGTCACAGACGGCGACCTGATGGAAGGCGTGGCCTCCGAAGCGGCCTCGCTGGCCGGTCACTTGCGCCTGGGCAAGCTAATCTACCTTTACGACGATAACCACATCTCGATTGACGGCTCAACCGACCTGGCCTTCACCGAAGAGCGCGCTGCCCGTTTCGCCGCTTACGGCTGGCACACGCAAATCGTACCGGATGGCAACGATGTGGAGGCCATTGACGCTGCCATCCGCGCCGCCAAACAGGAGCCGCGTCCCTCGCTCATCCTGTGCCGTACGCACATTGGCTACGGCCTCCCGACGCGGCAGGATACGGCCAAGGCGCACGGCGAGCCTCCCGGTGAGGACGAATTGAACGCTGCCAAGCAAAATCTTGGTTGGCCGCTGGAACCGCGCTTTTATATCCCCGAGGATGTGCTGGCACACTTCAGTGAAGCGGTGACGTGCGGCGCACAGGCTGAGGCTGAATGGCAGGAACGTTTGGACGCCTATCGCGCCGCGTTTCCCGAAAAAGCCGCTGAATTGGAAAGGCGATTGGCAGGCGAACTTCCCGAAAATTGGGAGACGGACTTGCCCGTCTTCCCAGCCGACGCGAAGGGCATGGCAACGCGCGCCGCTTCCGGTAAAACCCTCAACGCGCTGGCAGCCAAAATTCCCGACTTGATCGGCGGCTCAGCTGACCTTGCCCCCTCAAACAATACCTGGCTGGAGGGCTATCCCGATTTCCAGTCCACGACCCCTCAGGGACGCAACTTTCACTTCGGCGTGCGCGAGCACGGTATGGGCGCAATTGTCAACGGCATGGCGCTGCATGGCGGTGTGATCCCTTACGGCGCGACCTTCCTGGTCTTCTCGGATTACATGCGCGGCGCCATCCGCCTCTCGGCGCTCTCGCACATCCCCTCAATTTGGGTCTTTACCCATGACAGCATCGGCGTGGGCGAAGACGGGCCGACGCACCAGCCGGTCGAGCATATCGCTGCGCTGCGGGCAATCCCCAATCTGGTGGTGATCCGTCCCGGCGACGCCAACGAGACGGTCGAGGCCTGGAAGTGGGCCATCAGCCACCGTAGCGACCCAACAGCTCTCCTCCTGACCCGTCAGGCCGTCCCGACCCTGGATCGCTCGATCTACACGCCTGCATCCGAGTTGGCGCGCGGCGCTTACGTGCTGGCTGACATCGGCGATATCGAACCAGAACTCATCCTGATGGCCTCTGGCTCGGAAGTCAGCCTGATCGTAGAAGCCGGGCTGCGCCTGGCTGCGGAGGGCGTCAACGTGCGCCTAGTCTCGTTCCCCTCGTGGGAGTTGTTCGAAGCGCAGGAGGCCGAGTATCGTCAGGCAGTCTTGCTGCCAAGTGTGCGCGCCTGCCTGGCCGTCGAGGCGGGGGTTGCCCAGGGCTGGGAGCGTTGGGTCGGCGACGGCGGCGCGGTCATTGCTGTGGATCGCTTTGGCGCTTCCGCGCCGGCCAAGGTGCTGCTTGAGCAGTTCGGTTTCACCGTAGAAAATGTCATTGCGAAAGCCAGGGAGTTGCTAAGATGAAAATTGCCGTTGCCTGTGACCATGGCGGCTTCCCGCTCAAGGAAGCTGTCCTCGAAGCCATACGCGATACCGGAGATGAGCTGCTCGACCTGGGCGCGTTCAGCGTAGTGTCCGACGACTACCCGGATTACGCCGAAAAGCTTGGCCGGGTGATCCAAAAGGGTGAGGCCGAGCGCGGGATTTTGCTGTGCGGGTCGGGGGTCGGTGCGAGCATCGCTGCCAACAAGCTGAAGGGCGTCTACGCGGCGGTCTGTCACGATACCTATTCCGCACATCAAGGCGTCGAGCACGATGCCATGAACGTACTCTGCCTGGGGGCGCGCGTCGTCGGCCCGAAGCTGGCGAACGAGCTGGTGGCTGCGTTCTTGGCAGCGCGTTTTCGCAACGAGGAACGTTATATCCGGCGGATAGAGATGGTCAAGAAGTTGGAATTGTGAACCCAATCCAGCAACTACACTCTCTTGGCCAATCCCTTTGGCTGGACAATATCCAGCGCAGCCAGTTGGAGAACGGCGAATTTGCCGCCATGATCGCGCGCGGGGATATACGCGGCGTGACCTCCAACCCGTCTATCT
Source organism: Anaerolineales bacterium (assembly GCA_022865905.1). Lineage (GTDB taxonomy): Bacteria > Chloroflexota > Anaerolineae > Anaerolineales > Villigracilaceae > CG2-30-58-95. The sequence goes on from JALHUM010000313.1 coordinate 5,857, forward strand.
TCCTCAATGCCATCGCCAAATCGCACGATTACGATGCGGCTATCCTGCCGTTAGCCTGGTCTGGCTGGAACGCTGAACAGATCTTCTGGCGGCTTGCCTTCGAGGATATCCGTGCCGCGGCTGATTTCTTCATGCCACTTTACACCCAGACCGAGGGCGTGGACGGCTACGTCAGCCTGGAGGTCAGCCCTTACCTGGCCCATGACACTCACGCGACCATCGCCCAGGCGCGCCATCTCTGGGAGATGGTCAATCGCCCGAACCTGATGATCAAGATCCCTGCCACCAAAGAGGGCCTGCCAGCCATCCGCCAGTCTATCGCGGCGGGCATCAACGTTAACGTGACGCTGATCTTCTCCATCGAGCGGTATAAAGAGGTCATGGAGGCTTACTTGGCGGGTTTGGAGGAAATGCTCTTGGGACCTATCCCCCCGCTCCCCCCTTCCCTCCCCGGGAAGGGGGGAGCGGGGATTGGGTCTGTCGCCTCCTTTTTTGTCTCCCGCGTCGACACCAAAGTAGACAAACTCCTGCCGGAAAGTTCCCCACTGCGCGGAAAAGCTGCAGTGGCCAACACCAAACTGGCCTATGAGGAGTTCCGCAAGGTTTTCAACGGGCAGCGCTTTGCAAGGTTGCAGGCTGCCGGCTGCCGCATCCAGCGTCCGCTGTGGGCTTCGACCAGCACCAAGAATCCGGCCTACCCCGACACGCTCTACGTGGACGAGCTGATCGGTCCGGCCACCGTCAACACCGTCCCGCCGCAAACGCTCGAAGCCTTCCGCGAGCACGGCAAGGCCGAGGTCACTATCATGCGCGACCTGGAAGGCGCGCGCCAGGTGAATGCCGACCTGGAAGCAGCCGGCATTTCCATGGCGCAGGTAACGCAGGAGTTGGAAGATGAGGGTGTCAAGGCGTTTGCGGATGCTTTTACGGATTTGCTCAAGACGATTGAAGACCGGCGACAGACTGCTGTCGCGCAACTTGGACCCCTGCCTGCTTCCGTTAAGCGGCAGGTTGCCCGCCTCGAAGCCGAGTCCGTACCCCAGCGCCTGCACGACGGCGATCCCGCGCTGTGGACGACCGATCCGCATGGTCAGGCGGAAATCCGCAAGCGCATGGGTTGGCTGACGTTGCCCGAAAGCTCACACCCCTTGATCCGTGACCTGCGCGCCTTCGCCGACCAGGTCCGCTCGGACGGTTTTACCGTCGTTTTGCTGCTCGGCATGGGCGGCTCCTCGCTCGCGCCGGAAGTGATGAGCAAATTATTCGCTCCCCCCTTCCAGGGGGGAGCCGGAGGGGGGTTGAATTTTACTATCCTCGATTCGACCGACCCCGCGCAAGTTCTCGCCGCCGACCACGCCTTCCCGGCTGGGAAGACCCTTTATGTCGTTTCCAGCAAATCCGGCGGGACGGCGGAGGTCAATGCCCTGTTCGATTACTTCTGGGAACGCTCCGGCCAAAATGGGAAGCAATTCGTCGCCATCACCGATCCTGGCACTTCTTTGGAAGCGCTGGCCAAAGTGCGCGGCTTTCGCGCAACTTTCTTGGCTGATCCCAACGTCGGCGGGCGCTATTCTGCACTGACGCACTTCGGCCTTGTCCCGGCGGCGCTGATGGGCATTGACCTCGAACGTTTGCTCGACCGCGCCGCGTGGATGGCGCGTCAGTGTGCCGCAGATATACCAGCTGCCCGCAACCCCGGTCTGGTGCTGGGGGCAATCCTCGGCCAGGCCGCTCTGGACGGTTGCAACAAATTGACTATCCTGGCTGACCCGCTGGTTGCTCCATTTGGGTCGTGGCTCGAACAGTTGGTCGCCGAATCCAGCGGCAAGCAGGGCAAGGGTATTATGCCGGTCGAAGGCGAGCTGGTGGGCAGTCCGGCCGACTACGGCGACGACCGCCTGTTCATCTATCTACGCCGTGAAGGGAAGTACGACAAGACCGTGAAGGAGCTGCAAGAAGCTGGTCATCCAGACTTGGCCTTCGACATTCTGGATGCTTACGACCTGGGTGCCGAATTCTATCGCTGGGAAGTGGCAACCGCGGTTGCCTGCCACATTCTCCATGTCAACGCCTTCGACCAGCCCGACGTACAGGATAGCAAGGATCGCACGAAGGCCAAGATCGCGGCGTATAAGCAGAACAAGAACTTAGACGAAGGCAACCCTGCCTGGGAGGTGGACGGCGTCCGCGTCTTCTCACCCGGCGCGGTGACCGGAGCTGATCTGGGTGAAATCGTGAAAAACTTCTTGTCTCAGGCCCGGAAAGGCGATTATGTTGCCATCAACGCCTATCTGCCGCACAAACCGGAAATGGTCGAAATCTTGCAGAAAATTCGCCTTGCCGTTCGTAACCGTACCGGCTGCGCCACGACGTACGGTTTTGGGCCGCGCTTTCTGCACTCGACCGGTCAACTGCATAAGGGCGGGCCAGATACCGGTCTATTTATCCAAATTACTGCCGAGCCTGGAAAAGATATCGAAATCCCCGGCCAGGCAATGAGTTTTGGCGTTTTAGAGCACGCTCAGGCCCTTGGCGATTACGAGGCTTTAGCCGCACGCGAACGGCGCATTTTGCGGGTGCATTTTCCCTCAACAGAAGCTATCCATTTGCTGGTCGAAGCACTGAAATGATAGACAGAAGTGAAGTGGACTTCACAATCCACTTCTCTTTGCTATTTGTGGTTGATGCTTTCCATTATCGCCGGCAGCACCTGGTATCTGCCTAACTCCAGAATGCCAAGATTTTTCGCTAGCCAAACGGGGACATTGACACTTGCAGGCAAGGGGATGGCAGGACGGAAGTCCACTTGACGGCCGTCTATTTGATACTGATACCGGCTTGTTTTCTGGATCTCGGGGGTGGACTCCAGAAATTCCCGCAATGATTCTCGTTCCCCGTGCGTCAACCACTGCGGCAGGTCTGACGTAGCCTTGAAACCCGATATTCTTCCCAGATCTTGCAGCAATTCCTTTTCATACTTTTTGAGGGCATTGTGCTTTGAGCGGAAAAAGATGACGTCAGGGTCAGTGTGGACAAGCAGTTGCAGCCACAGGCGGTGCAAGCTGGTACGGATGGCATTCTGCGTGGCTGAATCGTTGGGGTTGTTCAGCCAGGTACTGAGTGGCTTGTTGATCCAGTAGGGTGTCACGTCCGGGCCGACGCGTATGCCGTCGCACAGGCCGAGGGAGGGGATGATCGGCGCACCGCAGGCCAGGATGTACGCGTCTTCTGCCGCTTCGCGCATCACTTGTAGCGCATTCCGGTAGGCAACTTCGCGGGGCATATCCTGATGGCGTTTGCCAGCCAACGCGCCCGAGTAGAGAAAGTCCAGTTTCAGGTAGCCGAATCCCCAGCCGCGCACTTTGTGGATCAGTTTTCCCAGCCAGTCAAGCACCGCGGGATGGCTGGCGTCCAGCGCGTAAGGATTGCCTCCCCAGGTAATTCCAACAGGGACGGGTTGCCCGTTTTCATTGCGCAGAAGCCAGTCAGGATGTTCGCGTACGAGACTGGAACCTGGTGCGGTCATTAAAGGCGCGAGCCACAGACCGGGGATGCGACCTGTCGATGCAATTTGGGATGCGATTTTACTCATTCCTGAGGGGAATTTGCTGTTTGCTTCCCAGTCGCCGTGTGCGATTTGCCAGCCGTCATCAAGTTGGAAAACGTCAAAAGGAAGATCGCCAAGTTGGGCGAGGGTTTTCAGAATGACCGGTTCGTTGATCCATTTGTACAGGCTGTACCACGAGCACCAGACGCGCGGCGCGCTTGTTCTGTACGTTTTGCCCATTTTTTCTACCAGTAAAACCGCATATTTTGAAAACACTTTGTCTTCAAGACCGCGCCCAAGAAACCAACCATTTTCTCTGTACCCATCTTCGTAGAACCCACGCAGGGACGCGCCATCCAGTTCAACGCGGCCGCCGAGACCGAGCGCGCCGAGAAGCAGAATCTCACCATCTTCCAATTCCACCGCGCCAACCCAGGCGCTGACGTGGTTCTTTGCAAAGGCGTACAGGGGATCTTCGTCTTTGGCGCGGAATTCGGGGGCGCGGATGGGCAGGGGCGGCTCGGATGGGTCGAGCCAGGTCGCCAGCGTCCACGACTGCCAGCCGTGGCGGAAGAAACGCTCGGGTCGACACGGCAGGTTCAGGGTCAGGCATGAGGCGGTGACGATTTGCTCGGACGCGGACGTCCTCAGCCAGTTTGAGTCAATTTGGATGGTCTGCATGGCCTTATTATCCCGCAGGAACGCGCGTCGTGCAAGTCGTTGACGTTCCAGTTGATTTGTGGCATAATTCTATCAATCCAAAAGGCATTGATGGGAACGAGTAAGCTCCTCCACGCTGACAGCGAGCCTGGGTTGAGTGCGAGCCAAGCCAGCGAGACGGGCCGAAAATCCTCCAGGAGCCGCGATCTGAAATTGGTCGGATAGTCTGATGGTCAGATAGTCTGACTGAAAGTAAGAAAGCCGAAGTCATCCGCCGTTATAAGGATGCGAGTATTAGCTGATAAGCCGTACTCGCCTGAGTGTCTGTCGTTTGACAGGAAGCAGAGTGGTACCACGAGCCATCACGCTCGTCCCTGCATGGGATGAGCGTTTTTCTTTTACAAGACTACTTGTCTACTTGATACTTGACCGCGAGATCACAGGACCCCGCGACCATGCGACTACCCGACCAGGAGAATACCATGTTCAAACCAGTTTCTTCGAAATTAGATATAACTGCCATGGAAGAGGCCGTGCAGAGATTCTGGAAAGCGCAGGCCATCTTCAAGAAAACCATTGAACAGCGTCAGGGCGGCCCGGATTACATCTTCTTCGAGGGACCGCCGACGGCCAATGGCAAGCCCGGCGTCCATCACGTGCTGGCGCGCGTCTTTAAAGATATGTTCCCGCGCTACAAGATCATGCGCGGCTACCACGTCTCGCGGCGCGGCGGCTGGGACACACACGGCCTACCGGTCGAGATCGAGGTCGAGAAGCAGCTCGGCTTCACCAGCAAGAACCAAATCGAAGAGTATGGCATTGACCGGTTCAACGAGCTGTGCCGCAAATCGGTCTTTGCCTACATCCAGGATTGGGAGAAACTAACCGACCGCATCGCTTTCTGGGTGGACCTGGAAGACGCCTACGTCACCTATACCAACGACTACATCGAGTCGGTCTGGTGGATTTTGAAAAACTTCTGGGACAAGGACCTGCTCTACCAGGGCTACAAAGTCGTGCCTTATTGCCCGCGCTGCGGCACGCCACTTTCGGATCACGAAGTGGCGCTTGGATACGAAGACACCACCGACCCCTCGGTCTTCGTGCGCCTACCGCTGGTTGAGACGCCCGGCACTTCGCTTTTAGTCTGGACGACCACGCCCTGGACGCTGCCCGGCAACGTGGCCGTGGCCGCTCACCCGGATGTTGAGTATGTCACCGTCGAGCGTAATCTACCCGAGGGCGGCAGCGAGCGTCTCATCCTGGCGAAGCTATTGCTTGAGAAGGTTTTCCCTGGCGAAGAGGTCAAGGTTGTGGATACATTCAAGGGGAAAAAGCTCAAGGGCAGGCACTACCAACCGCTGTTCACCTTTATGCCGCCGGATAAACCCGCTCATTACGTCGTACTGGGCGATTTCGTTACCACCGAAGACGGCACGGGCCTTGTCCACATGGCTCCCGCCTTCGGCGCGGAGGATATGGCCGCAGCGATGGAATTCGACCTGCCGGTGCTGATGACCGTCGCGCCGAATGGCGCATTCCTGCCCGAGGTCACGCCCTGGCGCGGCATGTTCGTCAAGGATACGGATCCACTCATCATCCAGGATTTGCAGGCGCGAGGCCTGTTGTTAAAATCCGAGTTGTACACGCACGCCTATCCCTTCTGTTGGCGCTGCCATACCCCGCTGCTGTATTACGCACGCGGCACGTGGTACATCCGTACCAGCCAGTTCAGGGACAGGCTGGTGGCCCTCAACCAGACCATCAATTGGGTGCCGGAGCACATCAAGGACGGCCGTTTTGGCAACTGGCTGGAAAACAACGTGGATTGGGCGCTGGGCCGCGAGCGTTACTGGGGCACGCCGCTGCCGGTCTGGGAGTGCGCGGATTGCAAGAATCAGGACGCAGTCGGCTCGCGCCGCGAACTCTCCGAAAAGGCTGGCCGCGACCTCTCGGACCTCGAACTGCACCGCCCGTACGTGGACGACGTCCATTGGAACTGCCCGAAGTGCGGCGGCCAGATGCAGCGCGTCCCCGAACTGATTGACTGCTGGTTCGACTCAGGCTCGATGCCTGCCGCGCAGTGGCATTACCCATTCGAGAACGAGGATAAGTTCAAAGAACAATTCCCCGCCGATTTTATTTGCGAAGCCGTGGATCAGACGCGCGGCTGGTTCTACTCGCTCCATGCCATCAGCACCTTGTTGTTCGACAGTGTGGCCTACCGAAACGTCATCTGCCTGGGCCATATCCAGGATGCTGAAGGGAGTAAAATGTCCAAATCCCTGGGCAATATTATCGAACCGTGGGATGTGCTTCGGGTTCATGGCGCGGATGCCTTGCGCTGGTATCTATATACGGCCACACCGCCCGGCAACGAACGCCGCTTCTCTGGTAACCTGGTCGGCGATGTGGTGCGCAACTTCACGCTCACGCTGTGGAACGTGTATTCGTTTTTCGTGATTTATGCGAATCTGGATAAGCCCGATCTTACGAAGAAGGTCAGGCCGACCAACGATCTCGACAAATGGCTGCTCTCATCGCTGAATGCCCTAGTCCGTGATGTGACGCATGCCTACGAGACGTACGACGTTCCCGGCGCGACGCGCCCCATCGAGGCCTTCGTCGAAACGCTCTCGACTTGGTACCTGCGCCGCTCCCGCCGGCGTTTCTGGAAGTCCGAATCAGACACCGACAAACAGGCCGCCTATAGCACGCTTTACACCGCGCTGGTCACGCTGGCGAAATTACTGGCTCCAACCATGCCCTTCCTGGCCGAAGAACTCTACCAGAACCTTGTGCGTTCGGTTGACCCATCTGCACCCGAGTCGGTCCACCTTGCCGAGTGGCCTCTGGTTTACGACGCTCGAATTGACGAATCGCTGAATCGCGACATGGCCCTGGTCATGAGAATGGTCTCGCTGGGACATTCCGCTCGCCAGAAGGCCAATCGTAAAGTCCGCCAACCACTGGCCGAGGCCGCTTTCTCCGTCGGCAATGTGGATGAGGGCGGCGCGGTGGAAGCCTACGCCGATTTGATTGCCGACGAACTGAATGTCAGGAAAGTCCGC
>JALHUM010000314.1 GCA_022865905.1 Anaerolineales bacterium
GCAAGCGGGCTTCGCCCGCTTGCGAACCCCCATACCCAACTTTTTGAGAAGTTACCTATGAGGTGATTTACGTGCTCGTTATTATTGCAAAACTGATCAGCGTGCTGGCAAATGCCATCGTGGTGCTCGTCATCGTGCAGGTGGCTTTATCGTACTTTATGTCCCCCTTTCACCCGGTCAGGCGCACGATAGACCGGATCGTCGAGCCGATGCTGGCTCCCATTCGCAAGGTGGTGCCGCTGATGGGCATGTTCGATTTCAGCCCATTGATCCTGATCATCCTGGTTCAAGTTCTGGCTACGGTTCTGATCAACCTTCTTGTTTGAGGCGGTGTTATGGAGCGCCAAAAATTCAAATTTCACGATGGGAAAAGGGGTGCCGCGCTGGCTGTGCGCGTCACCCCGCGCGCCAACCGGAACGAGATCTTTGGGATTCTAAACGACGGCACAGTCAAGATTCACCTGACCGCGCCGCCTGTGGAGAGCCAGGCCAATGAGGCCTTGCTCAAGCTCCTGTCCGATGTGCTGGGGGTGCCTATATCGCGGCTGGATATTGTGGCCGGAAAGACGGGGCGAGACAAACTGGTCTCGGTGCTGGATATGGATGCCGAAACCGTCCACAAACGCATCGTCAAGGGCATGAGCTGATAAAAGAAGACCCCCGGTGTCTCTGAGACACGGGGGGTCTTGTTTGAAACAACCTACGGCACGCTGCCGTACAGCGAGCGATAGACGATGTAGATTTCGTAAATGTTGCGGATATAGTTCCGCGTTTCCTCGAAGCGGATGATTTCCACGAACAGGTCCGGGTCGCTGCCGGACAGTCCTTTCCAGATTTCGGCATTTCCGGTCCAGGAGTTGTAGGCTGCCAGGGCGGCATACAGGTCGCCGCCGAAGTGCGTCCGGTTGGTCATCAGGTGATGCGCGCCCAGGTCCACACTGACCAGTGGCCGGTAGAGGTCGTCGGCGGTGTAATCGGGCGGCCAGCCCATGTTCTCGACGATACTCGCGCCAGTGGCAGGCATGATCTGCATCAGGCCGCGCGCCCCGGCGGAGGAATGCACAAAGCCTTCGAATTGACTTTCCTGCCACACCACGCTGAACAGGACGAGGGGATCAAGACCATTTTGTTGGGCAGCTGGGAGGATCAAATCTTGATAATAAAAACCGTAACGGACATGATTGAAATAGTTCGGCGCGGTTAGCATTTGGGTATAGGTTTCCATTCCGGCCAAGGTCAGCACCTGTTGGATGGCGGAGATAGCTACCCTGTATAAGCCCAGGTCGAGCAGGTAGTTGCCCAGGCGATAGCTATCGGCTGGATCCTCGCTGACAGCCTGGCGCAGATCTTCGAATTCCAGGCGGGCTTCGTCGTACAGCCCCAAGTTCCAGAGTTCTGTGCCGCGCGACAGGCGCAGGTCTTGCAGGAGCGCGCCCGGGCTGCTGAGGTCGGTGTTCGAGGGGAGATTGAATTGGATGCGGATCCAGGCCTCGGCTTCGCGGCGGTCGGCGGCCAGATCGAAGGTCAGGTTGTAGGCGGGCGGCGGCTGGAAAATGGATTTGCCGAACAAGGTGTCGCGGGCGCGCTCGCTGTAGTAGCCGAAGAGATCCAACCCGGCGGCCTGCTGCCAGGCTGTCTGCGCCGCGGCGGCATCGCCTCTCTTCTGCTGGGTTTTGCCGATCCAGAAATAGGCGCGCGCCTGATCTTCGGGGGCGCTCGCCAGGATCAGGTTGCGCTGGAAGGCGACCAGCGCCCCGTCCGGGTTCGCGTTGCGATAACGGGCGATCCCTGCCCAGAAGAGCGCCTGCGGGACCAAGTCGCTGCTCGGATATCGGTCAGGGATGCGCTCCCAGGTCGTTGCAGCCTCTTCCAGGCGGCCGGCTCGCTCCAACATTTGACCCGCATTCAACAGAAAACGCGGAGCGTCGGGACTGGCTGGCATGGCTGCCACGAAGTCCAGGTATGTCTGCGAAGCCGCCTCATATTGTTCCAGGTAATACCACTGAGTTCCGGCTTTTTCATCCCAGGCAGCCTGCCAGTGGAGGTTGTCCGGATAATTATTGATGAACAGCGTGTATTCGGCAACGGCTTCCTCGTAACGCCACGAATCATCCAAGGCTTTGGCGCGGTAGAAGTGTACCGTGCCGTCATTCTGTGGATTGGCAGAAATGTAGCGGTCAAAAGCGGCCAGCGCCACCCCGTATTTACCGGCGTAATAATCCACCAGGCCGCGGTTGAGATCGTCCACCGGCACGCCGGCCTCGACCAGCACGACCAGGCCGGAGTAAGTGTCATACAAGTGAGGATAGTTATCCACTGCGTGCAGGAACCGCTCATAGGCCTGGCTGTTCTGGCCGAGTGATAGATAGGTCTGCCCGGCCAGGAAGTCCATTTGGGCTTTGAAGAAATCGTTGCCCGTTTTTGCAGCGATCTCGTCGTACATGCCCAGGGCGGTGGCCGAGTCGCCGGAATTGGCGTAGGCCTGGGCCAGCTTGATCTGCAGGGCGACCCCATCGCCGAGATGTGGGGCAGCCAGGGCGGTCTGGTAAGCGACAACGGCATCCATGTCGTTTCCGGCCGCGACCAGGGCGTCGCCGCGCCATTCCTGTGCATAGGCGTCAATCACGCCGGGGCGCAGGCTGAGATAAGAAGAATAGGCGTCCGCGGCTTCCGCGTAGCGTTGCAGGCTGGCGTACGTCTCGCCAAGCAGGAAAAAGGCGTAAGCGGCGTATTGTGAGTCGGGAAATTCTACGGACAAGCGGCGCAATGCTTCCAGGGCTGAGGCGTAGACGCCGGCCTCGTATTCTGTGCGCCCCAATCCCCATAACGCCGCGGCGCGAACCTGGGGATCGGTGGAGGTGGAATATGCGATCTGGTACTCGCTGCGGGCGCGGGCATAGTCGCCGTCGAAGAGCGCCCGGTCGCCGGTCTCGACGCGCACGGCTGGGATGGGCGTCGGCGTGGGCGTGAAAGTGTGGGTGGCAACGAATGGGGTAGGGGTGAGGCTGGGTGTGGCCGTCGCGCCGAGAGGCGCTGTCTGGCCGGAAGATGGCAAATTACACCCGGCCAGCGAGATGAGCACCCACAGCCAGAGCAGTAAAGGTTTGGATTTCATGGCGATGGTTATAATGGCGAAACAGAGTCATGTCAATGCTTGCCAATCCAGACCTCCCGTGCTAAACTACGCCCGCAAGCGACGACGCTCTCTTGTGAGAGCGTCGTTTCCTGCCCGTCAATGCGCACACTCGAATGGGATTACACCACCGATGAACTCAAGGTGATTGACCAGCGCCGCCTGCCGGGGGAACTGGTCGTCGTCTCGTTGCGCACCTGCCAAGAGGTAGACGAAGCGATTCGAAATATGACGATACGCGGCGCGCCGGCGATTGGCGCGGCGGCAGCCTTCGGACTGGCGCTGGCAGCGCGCGAATCAAAAGACCTTGACGCCACCGGTCTCTTGTCGGACTTGGAAACTGTCGCCAAGAACCTGAAAGCCTCTCGCCCGACGGCGGTGAATCTGGCCTGGGCGGTGGAGCGGGTGCTGCGTGAAGCGAGGAGGGTGGAGGGTGGAGGGGATGTTGTTCGCAAAGCCATCCTCGCCGAAGCCCAGCGCATTGCCGATGAAGACGTGGAGGTCAACAAGCGCATGGCGGCGCACGGCGCGGAGCTGATTGACGACGGAGACACCATTATCCATCATTGCAACACCGGCGCGCTGGCAACGGTGGATTGGGGCACGGCGCTGGGCGTTATCCGCATGGCGCACGAACAGGGCAAGCGCGTTCACGTGTTGGTGGACGAGACCCGTCCGCGCTTACAGGGCGCGCGGCTGACGGCCTGGGAGTTGGAACAGTACGGCATCCCGTATGAGATCATCTGCGATAACATGGCTGGTCATTTCCTGCGCAGCGGCCAGGCGCAGAAAGTCCTCTTCGGCGCGGACCGGGTGGCGGCCAACGGCGATGTAGCCAATAAGATTGGCACGTACATGCTGGCACTGGCTGCCCACGATAACAGCGTGCCGGTCTATTCGGTGGCGCCCACTTCGACGATTGATCTATCGCTCGCAAATGGCAGCCAAATTCCCATCGAAGAGCGCGACGCGGACGAGGTTTTAGGGATACAATTCAAGGGTGAGCGCGTCGCCCCGGTCAACGCGAAGGCGCGCAACCCGGCCTTCGATGTGACGCCGAACCGATTGATCACCGCGATTGTGACCGAGAATGGGATTGTTTATCCGCCATTTGAGGTAAATTTGGCAAGGGTGATAAAAAATAAATAATTGTGTCGTTGCGAGCCGCAGCCCTGCCTGCCCTGGCGGGCTAGGCCAGGGAGCGGAGCGCAGCGAAGTCGAAGGGGGCGACGAGGCAACCCCCGCGCGTGACTGGAGATTGCTTCGTTGCTCCCTCCGGTCGCTCCTCGCAACGACGCAAAGGAAGATTATGGACATTCTATTAACTGGCTCTGTCGCCTATGATTACCTGATGACCTTCCCCGGCCTGTTCAAGGAGCAGATCCTACCCGACCGGCTGGAGGAGATCAGCCTGTCGTTCCTGGTCGATTCCATGTCCCACCAGCGCGGCGGCGTGGCCCCGAACATCGCCTACACCATGGCCCTGCTCGGCGAGCGCCCGCGCGTAATGGCGACGGTTGGCGAGGATTTCGAGGAATACCGCGCCTGGCTGGAAGAGAAAGGCGTGGATACTACGCTGATGAAGGTCGTTCCCGGCGTGTACACCGCCTCGTTTTTCGCCACCACGGACCAGGTTAATGCCCAGATCGCCTCGTTCTATCCCGGGGCGATGGGATTCGCCGCACAGCAGAGCTTGACCGAGGTCCGGCTGCGCCCCGACTTGGTTATTGTCTCGCCCAACGCGCCGGAGGCGATGACCAAGTTCGCCGCCGAGTGCCGCCAGTTGAACATCCCCTATCTCTACGACCCCTCCCAGCAGGTGCTGCGGCTGACCGGCGATGAACTGGCGCGTGACATGGAATGTGCCCATTTTCTGTTCGTCAACGATTACGAGTTCAGGCTGGTCTCCAAAAAGACCGGTCTCGACCTGGCGCACATGCTCAACCACATTGACGTGCTGGTCATTACGCGCGGCGCGGAGGGATCGAGCGTGTGCGCCAACGGCGGCGAGATCAACGTGCCGGTTGTCCCGCCGGAGCGGATCGTGGACCCGACCGGTGTGGGCGATGCCTTCCGCGGTGGCTTCCTGGCCGGTTACGCCCACGGCTGGAATTGGGAATTATGCGGGCAGGTGGGCGCGCTGGCTGCCACCTACTGCCTGGAGCAGAAAGGGCCGCAGAATCATTCATACACCTGCGCGGAATTCGTGAAACGGTTCCGCAAGCATTTCGATGATAAAGGCAAGTTGGATGCACTGATCAAATAGGTATTGGAAAACGGAGTCCAACGTCTCCAGACATTGGAATCAATGATTGCCTCCGAAGTCAAGAGACTTCGGACTCCGGGAATTGAAAAAGGAGAAACTATGAGCAATTCCGATATCAAAGACATCAACCTTGCTGAAGGCGGCCGGCGGCGGATCGAATGGGCCGAGCGCGAGATGCCCGTCCTGCGCCTGATCCGCGAGCGTTTCAAGAAAGAGAAACCGCTCAAAGGCGTGCGCCTCTCGGCCTGCCTGCACGTTACCACCGAGACGGCCAACCTAGCGCGTACCCTGCACGAAGGCGGCGCGGACCTGGTGCTGACTGCCTCCAACCCGCTCTCCACGCAGGATGACGTGGCAGCTGCGCTGGTCAACCAGTTCGAGGTGCCGGTCTTTGCCATCAAGGGTGAGAACAACGTCACTTATTACAAGCACATCGGCGCGGCGCTCGACCACAAGCCGCACATGACCATGGACGACGGCGCGGACCTGGTCAGCACCATCCACAAGGAGCGGCGCGAGCTGCTGCCCGGCATCATTGGTGGTACCGAAGAGACCACCACCGGCGTCATCCGCCTGCGCGCCATGGCCGCGGATGGGATGTTGGAATTTCCGGTCATGGCTGTCAACGACGCCATGACCAAGCACTTCTTCGACAACCGCTACGGCACGGGCCAGTCCACCGTTGACGGCATCATCCGGGCGACGAACATCCTGTTGGCAGGCAAGAACTTCGTCGTCTCCGGTTACGGCTGGTGCGGGCGCGGCCTGGCCTCGCGGGCACGCGGTATGGGCGCCCTGGTTATCGTCACCGAAGTGGACCCGCTCAAGGCGCTCGAAGCGGTCATGGACGGCTACCAGGTCATGCCAATGGAAAAGGCGGCCAGGATCGGCGACATCTTCTGCACACTGACCGGCGACATCAACGTGGTGGACCGCCGCCACTTCGAGGTGATGAAGGATAACGCCATCGTCGCCAACTCCGGCCATTTCAACGTCGAGATCAACATCCCGGCGCTCAAGGCCATGTCAACCGGCGAACCCAAGCTGATGCGCCCGTTCGTCGAGCAGTACGAGCTGAAAGATGGCCGCCGCATCAACCTGCTGGGCGAGGGCCGCCTGATCA
>JALHUM010000315.1 GCA_022865905.1 Anaerolineales bacterium
CAGGTGGTGCGCAAGTCGCAGTTGGGGCAGGACGGAAAGTGAAAGCCGCGCACCTCGCTGCGGAAACGTGTGTACGCTTCCGACATCCAGATTTCGGCCAGGGATTGTTCGTTCACGTTGCCCAGCAAGTAGCGGCTGACTTTTTTCTTTTGGCCGTCTATGGCAAAGTAACTGTAATTATGGCACAGGGCATAACACGGGGCAATGCCGCCGTCCCAGCCGACCACCACGGCGCGATCCTGGACAAAGCGACAGCGCCGCTCCGCGCCCCAGTGCATGCGCGGCAAATCCAAAGTCCCCCACATCACCCAGGCATCCGCCCTGACCGGCCAACCCTGCGCCATGAACGGCGGGAGCGGCTCGTAGCCATAGAGCATTTCGGCGCGCATGTCTTCGCTATATGCCAGGACGTTGCTGACCAGGACACGCGCGGCGTTCAAGCGAGTGGCTAACTCGGTCAGTTGGGCCAGCTCATCCAAATTGCTTTTCAGGGCGACAAATTCGATCCCCAAGGCCGGGTAGAGCGAACCCATCTGGCGTTTGGCTTCGTTCAAGTCGCGAATGTTGTCGAGAACCTGGGAGAGCGTCGCCCCGCGTATGCCGGCGTAGGTCTCCGGCTTGACGCCATCCACCGAGATGACGACGCGCTCCACGCCCAGCCGCACCAGTTCGCGGGAGGTTGCGGAATTAAGCAGCAACCCGTTGGAGCCGAGCGTCACCGCCAGACCGCGCTCGCGCACCGTCGCGATCATCTCCAGGATGCCAGAATGGGCGAGCGGATCGCCGAAGCCGGTGAAAATCACCCGTTTCAGGTCGGGCAGGGCCTCCTGGCTTTCGACAATGCGGCGGAACGTCTCCATGGACATGTGCGCCTGCGGGTCTTCCCAGACGTTGCGGATGCAGGTGCGGCAATTCAGGTTGCAGACGGTGGTTGGTTCTATATACAACTTGCGAATGTCGGGCAGGCGCGGGTGCAGGATTAAATCCCCCTCGCGCTCGTCCAGTCAGTATTCGGTCTGCGAAGCGATGTGCCTGCGCTGGAGAAATTCTTCAGGCAGGAGCAGCCCGCCATGTTCGTCATTTCTTACGATTGGCATAATATTTTAATATTCCCTCCCCCATTCCTGTAGTGCGGAATGGGGGAGGGTTTGGGAGGGGGCATGGCCTACAACTCGCCATACACCGAATCCAGGGCTTCATCCGAAACGTCAAAAACCTGGTTGTGCGGTGGCAGCGGTTCAGTCCGCATAAATTCAGGTATGCGGTCGGTTTCCT
The DNA here is from genome assembly GCA_022865905.1 of Anaerolineales bacterium. Taxonomy (GTDB): domain Bacteria; phylum Chloroflexota; class Anaerolineae; order Anaerolineales; family Villigracilaceae; genus CG2-30-58-95. Next base: position 1,276 of record JALHUM010000315.1, read on the forward strand.
TACCCAGACCGGCAGCTTCGTTAAAGGCGCGCTCGGCCTTCAAAACTTCCGCGCCAACCCTGCCGATATCGGTAGTCGTCCACTGTGTGCCCAGGACACCGTTGCACTCCTCCACCATGCCTTCCATACCGCTGGCAATATCCAGAATGGCGAAGGCGATGAACAGGCAGTGACCGGAGGTGTCAATGAAGGCGGTGGTCGCCTGGAAGCCGCGGCTGAGCGCCGCCTTGCCTTCGGGGGTGAGCGGATCCTGTTTGCCGCTGACGCCCAGGATTTCGGGGCAGATGGTGTAACCGGCAGTGTGGTCGGCACCCATCTGGCTGGTGGCGTAGGTGATGCCGATACCCTTGACCGCGCGCGGTTCGTAGGCGGGCATGCCCTGGCCTTTGACCGCCGGTACATGGGTCATGCCATAGGCCTTGCCGGCAAATCCCGTCCCGCCGCCCAGGATGCGGCCCAGCGGCGTTCCCTTGCCCATTTCCTGGATCAGCTTGATGGCGCCCTGGCTGTCGCCAAACGGGATCACACCGGCTTCCATGATCACGCCGATGGTCGCGCCGGTCTCGATGGTATCCAGACCGTAGCCATTGCACAGGTTGATCATCGCGGCGATGTCGTCCAGGCTGTCAATGCCGCAGTTGGCACCCAGCGCCCAGTCGGATTCGTACTCGACGCAGGAGCCGGCTTCCGTCCCGTCTGGGTTGTGCCAAGTATTGGAACACTGGATGATGCAGTCGGGGCTGCAAGCGTGGTTGTAGAGTTCCTTGCCCAGGCGCTGCTTGTTGCCCTCGAAGATGGCCTCGCCAGCGGTCTTGGCAGCCCCTTCGAAGCGTCCGCTGGAGAAGTTGCGGGTGGGCAGGCCGCCCGCCTCGTTCAGGATATTGATCAACACCGCCGTGCCGTAGGTATTCAGCGCGCCCTTGGGCTTGGTGAGGGCGTGGGTGCGCAGGGCGTCAATCATCTTCTTGCGGCCCTGGTCGAAAAGGGCTTCGTCCGTGATCGGCACGCCCGGCGCTCCTTCGCGGCTCAGGACGATGAACTTGAGTCCCTTGCTGCCCATCACCGAGCCGAGGCCGCCGCGCCCGGAATAGCGTGTCGGGCGTTTGTTCGGGTCGTTATAGACGATCCCGGCGTTGCCATAGCCGTATTCGCCCGCAACGCCGCAGCCGGAGATGGAGATCTTATC
>JALHUM010000316.1 GCA_022865905.1 Anaerolineales bacterium
ACTGGACAAACTGCCTCGAATATGGCAAAATCTTTACACTTTGTATTCGAGAGGAGAGTGAATGAGTAAACGTCAGGAAATACGCGAGAAACGGCGCAAACAGCAACAACGCCAGCGGTTGTTGATTATTGGTATGGTGGCAGTCGGCGCGGTGCTGATCGCCGCGGCGCTGGTTCTTCCTACCCTTCGCCCGGTGGGAGACTTTGTACAGATCACACCACAAATTTATAGCGCGGCCGTAGATATGAACGCGATTGGGAATCCCGATGCCCCTGTGCGCGTGGAGGTATGGGAAGACTTCCAATGCCCGGCTTGCCAAGGCTATACCGAGAATACCGAGTCGCTTCTGTTACAGAATTATGTGGAAACCGGTAAGGTATATTACATTTTTCACCATTTCCCCTTCATTGATAACAATAGCACGACAAAAGAATCCGACCAGGCCGCCAATGCCAGCATGTGCGCGGGTGAACAGGGTCGCTTCTGGGATTACCACAATATGCTTTTTATCAACTGGGATGGCGAGAACCAGGGGGCCTTTGCAGACAATCGCTTGATTGCCTTTGCCAATTCCCTGAACTTGAACATGAGTGACTTCAAAGCCTGCTTCACAGAGAATCGTTACAGCGAGCAGATCAGTCAAGATTTCGAGGCTGGTAAGGCAAAAGGTGTAACCTCCACGCCGAATATCTTTGTGGACGGGATTATGGTGCTGAATTCTCAAAACTCTAAGTATGTACCGACCTACGGAGATGTTGCCGCTGCCATCGAGGCCGCATTGGCTGGGAAATGAGTGGAGCGTGGAGCGTGGAGGGTGAAGGGTAAGTGCATAGAGGGGGAGCGTAGAGCCAATAATGGAAAGCGGAGGTTGCTTGCGAGAGCGACCTCCGTTTTTTATGCGAGGGATTCTTTACTGTACATCTTTGGAGAAATTACATTTCTCTACGCCGCCAGCTTGAGGCAGGGATGATTTTGAGAGAGGATTTCATAGCGAGTCGCGCCGCCGCAGAATTGCCCAACCAATTCGATGATCTCCTTGCAGGCCTGTTCGATCTGCGCGGCTGGGACGGGAGGAAGGCCGTCCACGTTGAACTCTATCGCCCGAGTCCCCAGGAGGGTCAAAGTATGATTGGCTTGACGCCACGTCCAGCGGCGCGTCAGGACGGTATTCCCCTCGGCGAAGATGATCTCGCCAGCGAGAGGATGTTACAACTCGTCCGAACCAAATGGGATGAAATTCTCCCTGCCGTTTGCAATACGCAGCTCGATATTATCCTCGACTACGTCAATGGCATGTCCACCGACAGGGACCAGGTGGCGTAAAGAGATCACGTTGCCGATATCCACCAACGCATTGATGGTCGGCAAGGGATCATTGCGTAACGCCCGGCGCAGCATGGCTTCGATCGAGGAGCGAAACTCACTGGGTTTGGCCCCAAACGACCGGTAGGCTTCTCTCCAGGATTTGATGTGGCTGTCTTCGGTGAGGAGGTCGAGATTGAGCCGCTCGCGTACCGATGCTTCAGACGCACGCAGCAATCGAATCAGCTCTTCTGGAGATGAGATATTGCTTACGTCGTGGGCAATGACAACCCCGCGCACATAACCAGGAAATCGCTGGAAAATCTCATCCGAGATGGTGTAGTACAGTTCTTTCATCCGCCTTCTCCAGTTTGTTTTACCAAGGTCGTTTTTATCCCCGCAGCCTGGTTTTCGAGCAATTCCAATACAAAGCACATCGACGAGAGCCGGTTCAGGTATTGCAGCAAAACCTGGTTCTCGATCTCGCCTATTTCGAGCAAGCCGGCCAGGCGGCGCTCGGCGCGGCGGACGATTGTCCGCGCCAGGGATAGGGCAGCCGCGCCAGGCGAATCACCGGGCAGGATGAATTCGTCCGGCATGGGGACAACGGCGGAAATGGCTTCAGCCTGGGATGCCAGCCATTGCACACGCCCCGAGTCGAGTGTCCGGAACTGAGCCGCATTCTCCGGCGTGGCAGCGACTTCCGCCATGAGCGCGTACAGGTCGCGCTGAACCTGCACGAGAAGAGGCCCAGTCTGCTCAGCCTTGCATAGCGAGCGCGCCAGCCCCAGGGCGGCGGAGGCTTCGTCCAGCGTGCCGAGGGTTTCGATGCGCGGGTGTGATTTGGGGAGGCGGCCCTCGCCGAGCAGACCGGTCGTGCCATCGTCGCCAGTGCGTGTGAAGAGTGGGGACATGCTGGAATTATACTCGTCTTGCACCAAGAAT
>JALHUM010000317.1 GCA_022865905.1 Anaerolineales bacterium
GGCCGAATTCAGTTGGGCGGGGCTACTGAGATTGAACGATGTGAAGACGGACTATCCAATACCATTGGCTTTCATTGTTGCTCCGAAGGAGCGCAGGTCTATGTTTGATATTCAGATCGTTAGGAGAACCTTGGCTCAAAGCGAACTTGGTGAAGTGTGCCAGTTCATGGATTATGAACAAGTGGAAGCCCTTTTAAGATCACACAAGACAATTGTCGATATTCTTCCATAAGGGAAACAGCAGATAGATCTGTTTAAATGTTTCCGGCATCCGATAGGTGCGTCATGGCCGTCTATAAGCTTAGCCCGTCAGATCTCACGTTTCTCTGGGATGGTTGCAAACGATGCTTTTACCTCAAGGTAAAACATAATATTGTTTACAGGGGGCCATTTCCGGGTATGTTTGGAAGAATGGGCGATCTGACCAGTAATTATTACCTGGATAAGTCCTCGAGTGAAATATCCCCTGAGCTGCCTGCAGGGTGTGTGAAATTCAGGGAAAAGTGGGTCAAATCTGTTCCGATCAGCTTTCCTGATACTTCGACCCAATGCATCCTCAAGGGTCGCTTCGATGCGCTTGTGGCCTTTGAGGATGGCTCTTACGGTATTATCGATTACAAGACGTCGGATGCGTCGGAAGAAAAAGCTGCCTTCTACAGCCGGCAATTATCAGCCTACGCCTACGCCTTGGAAAACCCGGCTCCCGGTGCACTATCTATATCGCCCATAACCCGTCTTGGCCTGTTTATCATCACGCCAAATCGCTTTGAACGAATGCCAAATGGAGAATTAGCCTTTGTAACCAGGACGACCTGGATGGATGTTCCCCGCGATGATGCAACCTTTCTGGCATTATTGAGAGAAATCGTCACATTGCTGGATAAGCCAACCCCACCAGATTCAGCCGAGGATTGTGGATTGTGCAATTACAGAAGGAATTTGAACGAGGCAGGTATTTTAGATTGAGATATTTCCAATCAGGGCATAAAGTCTTAATCATCCAGTGAGGCTGGCTCTCACTGGCGTGGGGGTGACGGGCAGGACGGCATTTATGATCCTCTACTCACCAAGTTTAGCTCTAAATCGCCCGCTAGAGGCAAAATCATTTTGGTTAGATGAATATTCCCTAGCGCTGCATCCAGCCGCAACCAAATCCAATGTCATTGCGAGGAGCGTTCTTCCCTGCCCTTGTGTACTGGGCAAGGGTGCGACGAAGCAATCCCCTTGCGGGCCACGAGATTGCTTCGCACAAACCGCTCGCAATGATACCAAAATTCAAAATCTTCGCGGTTGTGATAGTTTTTACCGGGTAATTCCATAATTATTGAGCGCGTGAGTTGACACAACTATTACTCCCGTATACAAACTACTAGGAAGGGTGCCGGCCTGATCCCGGTCATCTTCCGCAAGGCAAACGAGGGTTTGCAGCGTTAAGCGGTGGGGACAACGGTACCGGTTTACTACAACCCCCAGAATCCGCAGGAATCGTGCTTGGAGCGGGAAGCCCTGTTGAGCAATTTGGCCATGATCATCGGGATTGTCCTGCTCAGCATAGGTCTTTGCAGTTGCTGCGCGTTTGGGGCAGTGGTGAAGAATTAACAGAGTACTGCGCCGAAGGCCTACTCGGTAAATATTTGAACCCAAATCATCGTTTTCTCCCTGCTTTTTGGCTGCTTCAGTTCAGGAATTTATGCAAGGAGCAGTAATAGAGTTGATGGTTACTGGAAATTAGTACCATCAAGGGTTCAGGGCTTGCTCACGAAGGCTAACATGGTATATGGGAATTTGTCGGTCATGAGCAGGAATCCCTGGTCGTCCAGGCGGGCGATGCCTTCCCAATTGCGGCTTTCTTGGGCCAGTTGCAGTTGTATGGGCGGTTCATCGACCAGTATGATCCCGGCTGCCGTATATTGAAGTTGAACGAGGCGTTCCACCTGTGGGTACTGGGCATGTGTGGCCCCCTGACCGTACTTTTCGAGCAAGGGGTCGCTCTTTGGGAGCAAACCGGTATCTTCGGGATTATAGCAGTTAAGCACCCAGAAGCGGCCTTGTTCGTTTGCAGGCGTGGCGTCGGTGATGCGGTATTCGACGTTGGGAAATGGAATCGTACCCAGCGGGTCGAGTTCCAGGCTGAAGACATAGGCAACCGGCGACAGGTTCAGGCCTGCGCCGTTGGCTGCATAGATCGCTAAAACCTTATCATCCACAATAGTCAACGCCTCATAGGCCATGCCCTCGACCTGCGCTTGCAGCGGGAGCGCCACGAGACGGGTTGTATCCAGTGTGATTTGTTCTGCAAGCGGATCGATCACGCCCGTGACCAGGTAGCCTTGCATGTCGCTCCCCTGGCCAGCCTCGATCGCCAGATAGATTTGTTCCCCGGAAACGGCAATGGCTTCGAAGCCCTGGTAATCGGGTATCTTGGCCAGCAGGCCGGGTGCGTTAACCACAAACGGATGGCCGCCCACCGGTTTGGGGTCGCCTCCCAGGTAGTTCAGGATGTCCACTTTGCGGATCGCGAATATACCGCCGCGCACAATGTCGTTATCTTCAAAGGAGTATTGATCCACGAGTTGGGGCAAGTCGAGGAGCAGGTCGCCATACCACGCCAGGCCCGAGGTGGCGACTTGTTTGTAGAATATCACGCCACCCAGAAGGATTTCGTTCATGGGCTGTTCTGGTGCCAGCGAATATGGATTTGGCGTTGGGGTGGGGA
>JALHUM010000318.1 GCA_022865905.1 Anaerolineales bacterium
CCAATACGTTGATGCCGGCGCTTTCGGTCACCCCCGGTCCTGTTGGTACCAAGACGCCGATGCCCTCGGCCACCCCCGGTCCATCCACAACGCTGAAACAGGACGCCTTGCTCTACAGTGGTCCCGGCAACGCGGACTTCGATACCGCCGTGTCCCTGAACGCTGGCGCGACGGTCACTCTTCTGGCGATGTACGGGGACTTCGTGCAAGTAAAGGCCATGATCGACGGTCAGGAAAACACCGGTTACATCTGGAAAGAGGCGCTTTCTTTGCTTCCCTCCGGCCTCCCCAAATTGACCGCAGACCAGGTGCCATTGGCTTTGCTCTACCAGCCGCAATGTTCGCCCGGCTCGTACGACTCTTCCCAAGATGCTGTTACCTATTCGAATACCAGCGATAATTATCAAGATACCAAGAGCAGCTCTATTCCGCTGGTGGCGCCGTTGAAAATTGAGATGACCAGCATGCAGTTCTCCGGTGGCAACAGCGCGGCCATCAAGGTACTTGGTATCCCGGAGCAAACTACTGGCGATTGGTGGCAAGGTATCACCCGCATGGATGTAGGATATAACCAGGGCCATTATTCCATCGGCATCCGCGATGGTAGGACAGATGCCTACGCATTATTCATTGACCTCCCTCTGACGACCGACCAGGGTATACAGCTTGTCTTCGATCAGCCGAAAGGGAAGATTATCCACATTCTGGATGGAGCCGGGAACGAGGTCCAGGCCGTGGACCTGACCACCAAGCCCGAGCTGAGTTTGCCCAACGGTCTCTTCCCGAACGGGGTGGTGTATATCGGCACGACCATCCCGCCTCAAACGTCCTTCACGGTTAAAGGACTGCGCATCGGGGAGGCCCCCGCCGGCGCCTGGTCAGAGGCCCAAGATGGTTACTATACCCAACCAGGGTTGGCAGAACTGGCTGCCCACCGCAACCTGACGATCGGCACGGAATTTCTGAACTATAGGACATCCGAACCGCGCTATTGCCAGATCATGAAACGCGATTTCAGCGTGGCCGCGCTGAGTGAATTTTCCTCGCCGGGCATCTGGCTCGGTCCGGGGCAGTATGATTTCAGCGCTCTCGACAGTGCCGTGGATTATGCTTTGCAGCGCAGCTGGCGCATCCGCGCTTCCCACCTGATTTGGGGTGACCCCGACTACCTCCCCGCCTGGCTGAAGAACAGCCATTACTCGCAGGATGAATATATCCAGATCATGGAACAGTACATCCGGGATATTGTTGGTCGTTACAAAGGCCGCGTTCAGGAATGGAGCATTGCGAACGAGGCCACCATCCGCTCCTGGACGCCGGGAATGGATTTCTGGAATGACAAGATCGGACCGAAGTACATTGCCCTAGCATTCCAAACGGCCAGGGAAGCCGACCCGAACGGCGTCCTGATCTTCAACGACGTTAACAACCAGGCGTCTCAGGATACGGGTTCTTCCGGGGTGGTGAACAAGATGTATGCCACCGTCGAGCGGCTCAAATCGCAAGGCGTGCCGATCGACGTGGTCGGCATGCAGATGCACCTGCTCCTGCCGTTCGAAACCTCCGTCCCGCCGGAGAAGGCAGACGTGATCGCTACCATGCAAAAATTCGCCGCCCTAGGTGTACGGATCTATATCACCGAGTTCGATGTGTATATGGTACGGCTGCCCGGTACGCAAGCCGAAAAGCTGAACATTGAAACCAAGATTTACCAAGACATGATGGAGGCCTGCCTTGAATCGGGAGTCTGCGACAGTTTCTCCACCTGGGGCATCTCTGAGAAGGATTCGAACGCCGCCTCGCTCATGTTCGATGTGAATTTCGATCCCAAGCCAGCTTATTTTGCTGTACGCGATGCGCTGCTGAACGATTTTACGATCGTTCCGACCCCAACGCCGTAATTTTAGGCCTGCTCACCATCACCCTGCATTTGCCTAGAGCGTGTTATGTACTTTCATAGGACATGAGCCATAAGGTGAATGAAGTTCTTGGCCATCATGATTGCGAACACCAGGTAGCTTAGATCTGCAAGGGTTTCGGGCAGGCGTTCGTAGTCACGCGCCAAGCGGCGAAAACGAGCCATCCAACCGAAACTACGTTCGACGACACAGCGTCTCGGCAGAAGCATTATCAACTCCTCAACCATCGGCGGCCTAACATCGGCTCCACCGGACGGGGCTTCCGCCCCGAAGGTATGCGGCGCGTTTTTATGAGTTTCGTGCCATAATGATTGTGACGGCTAGCCAATCCGCCCCGCCGGTGAGCCAAACCGTTGGGCCGGACAACCTTTACCGCAATCATATTTTTCCTGGCATAGTTTTGCTAATACGAAAGGCGGCCCAAGTTCCGGTCGGCGGGACGGTCGCTCGCCCCGCCGGACAGTAAAGAACTGATCGTTACCGCGCTCAAGTAGTACAATTGCGGAACCTGCGTTTTCCGCATGTCAAGAAACTCTGATAGATTTCGGCACAGAAAACGCTTCATATTCAGCTCAGGAGGTGCACACATGTTCGACTTTTTGAAGGGTGGCAAGACCAGCGTGAAGCTGACCCTGGATCGCCCAATCAGCGAGGATGCAACGCGGGTATATCCTTACTATCTGGGCGAGACGGTGCATGCCCGCGTCACGCTTGCGAGCGAAAAAGAAGTCAAGATCCAGGAAGGTCGCATCGCGCTCGTCTATCAAGAAGAATACCAGTACAAGCATCACCACCACTCCAGAGATTCGCACGGGCATTCCAGAACGACCGTCGCCACCGCGTGGGCTACTGACGAGAGGGAGGTCAACCGCCAAGTTTTTCTGGGCGAGACGAGCCTGCCGGCGGGCACCCAAAAAACCTATGAGTTTGATCTGCCGATCCCGACCAATGCCGCTCCGTCGGCACAAGCGGAAATCGTCCATATCAAATGGATGGTGAAGGCGACACTCGATCGCAAAATGGCGGGAGACATTGAAGACAAAATTGATCTACCTATCTTCACCGGAGCATCAGGCACATCGGCGCAGCCCGTCGAGGCCGGCGTTTCAAACGAACCCGACGAAGCTGACCTGATTTTCTCTCTGCCAGGCAAGGAATGGGTGATGGGTGAGACGATTGCCGGTCGGCTGCAGATCAGTCCAAAGAAGGAATTCGATGTCACGGAGATCCGCGTTGAACTGGTGCGCCGTGAGAGAGTGCCCCGGGACTTGGGGAACGAGCACGAGACATCGTTGCCAGTCAAGGTCTCCGATGGAACACGTCTCAAGCCCGGGCAGAACCTTACGCTCCCATTCAATATTGCGATCCCCTCGCCGGTTCCCGCAACCTTCAGCACGTCCAACAGCACACTGGATTGGATGTTGAAGGGGATTCTCGCTCGGAGGCTCCGCAAGGATACAGTCGTCGAGGAGGGGATCATCATCTACAATGGGCGACAGAGATGAATGGCAACAGCATACCGACGCCAAGAGTTATGTGAGGGCGACTGTATCCAAGAGCAAAAACGCCTAACAACTCGCTGGAGCTGACCGGGCCGGGCGGCTTGAGGCCCTCGCCGCGCAGAAGGAGACGCCATGAAGAACACTGACTGCGTGATCTACATCACAACCAAACGCGGCCGGACATGGAGCTACCTCAAAGAGAACACCGGTTGGACACAAACCGGTCCAACCGGTGTAGTCCACCGGCTCAGCGCAGAGCAACTGTTGTCGCACCTCTTGCCGCCACTCGCAGCCGACAATCCGGGCCACCTCAGCGTCAGGGTGGAACGGAGAGTGGCCGCTCTTGCCGCCCTCGGCCCGGCAGCTTAGCTCAATCCGTTCTGCTGCACACACTCTTTCACCCTTGCAAAATAGAACTTTTGTGCTATAATTGTAAAAGAAGTCAAAAGGAGTCTGCCAGACAGCCCAACCGATTATTGGCATGACTCTCTTATATAACCAATCGCTTACCCCTCCCGTTCATCCCGCCTCCATGGCTATTTGTTCCTCCTTTGTTCCTCGATTATTTTTTACTCAAAAATCCTATGCACCTC
>JALHUM010000319.1 GCA_022865905.1 Anaerolineales bacterium
ATTGAATGCAATGGATCTCTCTCCAATCACTGAAGATCTGATTATTGGGACAACCCCGGTTCCTCAGGATTACCCTCACCTGCGTGACCTGGGCGTGCGGCTGGTGATCAACATGCGCATCGAGCATCCTCCCAGGCCCGATCGGCACCAGCCCCCCTTGAACTTCTTGTGGTTGCCCACGATAGACAGCCCGCTGCTGGTCATTCCCATCCGATTTCTGATGCGTGGCGTCCAGGCTGCGCTGGAGACGATCCGCTCCGGCGGAAAGGTCTACGCCCACTGTGCGGGGGGCCGCCATCGTGGCGTCGCCATGGGGGCATCCATTTTGATCGCCCAAGGTTACAAACCTGAAGCGGCTATGAAGTTGATCAAGGCCAGGCGTCCGTTTGCCGACCCGGATATTTTTTACATCCGTGGCCGCATCCTTCGCTTTGCGCGTGCGTGGCAGACGATTGACTGAAAGGAATCATCCATGAATACCCCTTCCGAGCAGCTTAACCAGTTGATCGCCGACCAATGGGAAGCCTGGATGCGTTGGGATCCTTTATTCGCTTCGCAATGCGGCGACCACCGTTTCAACGACCGCCTGCCCGCCGCCGGAGAAGAGCACTACGTCTCCGGGCGCGAGCAGTTGGCGGCTTTCCGCGATCGCCTACGGCAGATCGACCAAGCCGCGCTTCCTCCGGCCGATCAGCTGAACTCCGATATCTTCGCCCGTATGTTGAACTTCGAGATTGCCGCTCTGGACTATCACAGTTACCGCCTGCCGATTTCCAAGACGGGCGGATTCCACGTCTACTTCCCGGACCTGTACCTGTTGACCCCGTTCGGGACTGCCCGCGACTACGAGAACTTCCTCGCCCGGCTGGAGGCGCTGCGCCGATATTTCGACGAGTCTATCGGTCTGATGCGCCTCGGCCTGCGCACAGGTTTCGTCCCGCCGCGCGTCACCCTGGAGGGCGTGGACAAGTCCCTGCAGGCGCACATCGTGGACGACCCAGCCCGCGGCGTTTTCTTCAAACCCTTCGAGCAGTTTCCGGCAACAATCAGCGGCGTGGAGCGGGAGCGGCTGGTCGCCTCGGCGCGGGATACGATCGCAGGGTCGGTTGCGCCGGCCTACCGGTCACTGCTCGAATTCCTCGAGGAAGAATATCTCCCCGCGGCGCGTGAGGGCATTGCTGCTTCGGAACTGCCCGATGGCCGCCTCTTTTACCAGAGCCGCATCCGCTACTATACCACGCTCGACCTGTCGCCCGAAGCTGTCCACGAGACCGGCCAGGGCGAAGTCCGCCGCATCCGGGCCGAGATGGAAGCCGGAATCCACATGACCGGCTTCGATGGCAGTTTCCGCGAGTTCATCGAGTTCCTGCGCAGCGACCCGCGCTTCTACGTCACCACTCCCGAGGCACTGCTGGAGAAAACCGCCCTCGTCTTGAAGCGCATGGATGGCGAGCTGCCGCGCCTGTTCAAGACCCTGCCGCGCCTGCCGTACGGCATCCGCGAGATCCCGGCCTTCAGCGCGCCGGGCAACACGGCTGCCTATTACCAGCCCGGCAGCGGTGATGGTAGCCGCGCTGGTGTGTACTACGTCAACACCTATGACCTGAAGAGCCGCCCGCTCTATGAGATCGAAGCCCTCTCACTGCATGAGGCAGTTCCAGGCCACCACCTGCAAATCGCCCTCCAGATGGAATTGGGCGACCTGCCGAGCTTCCGCCGCTTCAGCGGGTTCACCGCCTTCGTCGAGGGCTGGGCGCTGTATTCCGAGCGGCTGGGACTGGAAGTCGGCTTCTACCAGGACCCCTACTCGGATTTTGGCCGCCTGAGTTACGAGATGTGGCGCGCCTGCCGCCTGGTGGTGGATACTGGTATGCACGCCCTGGGCTGGACGCGTTCGCAGGCGATTGACTTCATGGCGGAGAACACCTCGTCCACGCTGCTCAACATTACTAACGAGATTGACCGTTACATTGCCTGGCCGGGTCAGGCACTGGCCTATAAGATCGGGGAGTTGAAGATCAGGGAATTGCGCGCCATGGCCGAGAAAGAACTGGGCGCAATGTTCAACCTGCGCGAGTTCCACGATGTGGTATTGCTCGGCGGCGCTGTCCCGCTGGACGTGCTCGAAAACCGCGTCCGAGCGTGGATAGCGGAGCAGTAGCAAGGGTGAGAGGGGGGTAGATTATATGGTAAAATGTCTGTACAGTATTCCTGTACAGAACGGAGATGCCATGACCATTCATACTACTTATACCCAGGCGCGTGCCGGCTTGGCCAAATTGTTGGAGCGGGTCACACGCGAGCGGGAGGTGGTTGTCATCCAGCGGCGTGGCCAGGATGACGTGGCCGTGATTGCGGCCGATGAACTCGTCGGCCTGATGGAGACCGCCTACCTGCTCCGTTCGCCGCGCAATGCCGAGCGGTTGCTCACCGCGCTGGGACGTGCTTTGAAGAACGAAGGATCAACTGCAAGCCTGGAAGAGTTACGCCGCGAGGTGGGGATTGAGCCGGAAACGGCGTGACGCGGTCTTCCAGCCAGAGTTTCTCGAAGATCTGCGCTACTGGGTGGAGACCGACCGGAAACTTGCCCTGCGTGCCTTGGATTTGGTAGAAGCCATCCTGCGTGACCCCTTCCAGGGCAATGGTAAGCCCGAGCCATTAAAACACCTGTCACCGGGGGCATGGTCACGGAGGCTGACGCAGGAGCACCGCATCGTCTACCTCGTCCGCGACGAGCGGATAGATTTCTTGCAGGCGCGGTATCACTACTAACAGAGACCTCTGAGTTCTTCAAGAACTCGGAGGTCTGTTTTACCCACTCACAATCTTCGCCACCGTCACCCCGGCGCCGCCCTCGTTCTCTCCCCCCTCCTCGAACGATTTGACATGCGGGTGCCCATTGAGCGCGGCGCGCACTTCCTGGCGCAGCTTGCCCGTCCCTTTGCCGTGGATGATACGCACGAAGGGCATGCCGGCCAGGAAGGCGCGGTCGAGGTAATCCTCTAGCATGGACAGGGCATCCTCGGCTTTCTGGCCGCGCAGGTTGAGTTCCAGGCCTGGTGACGGGGCGAGTGTCAGGCCTGTCGTGAACGAAGGCGAAGGATGACGAGCGACGGGTGACGTGCTTTTACTGATTACTGGTAACTGATCACTGGTTACTTCTTTCCGCTTCAACTCGCTCGCCTTGACCCGCAACCTGAGCGCGCCAGCCTGGACTTCTGCCTCGTCTCCGCTGAGAGCAGTAATCACGCCCTCTGCGTTCAAGTTCATCAACTGGACGCGTTCTCCTACTTTGAGCGGGCCGAGCACTGGCTGCCGGGTGACAGGTGACTTTCGACTCTTGACTGGTTCTTGAATCTTTTCTTCCACCAACTCAATCTGCTCTTCAATTGCCTTGACCGCCTCCAGCGGCTGGCGTGCTCTCTTCAACTCGTCTTTTAGCGTTTCGAGCTGGGTCTTCAGGATTTCCACTTCCAGTTCGCCTTCGGCGCGGGCCTGCTCGAGCACGGACTGGCGTTCTTCTTCGATCTTTTCCAGCCGCCCGGCCAGTTCGCGTTCCAAGTGGCGAGCTTCGGAACGCGCCCGCTCGGCCTTTTCACTTTCCTTGAAGGCAATCTTGCGCTGGCGGTGGATGTCGCCGAGCAGCTTGTCAGCGCGCAGGTCGTCGGGGTTGATCTCGCTCCTCGCCGCGGCGACGACGGCCTCGGGTAGTCCGAGTCGCTGGGCAATGGCTAAGGCGTTGGAGCGGCCAGGGAGACCGATGGTCAGGTGATAGGTGGGGCGCAGAGTCTGGATGTCGAATTCCAGTGAAGCATTGACCACGCCGGGTGTGGAATGGGCGAAGGTTTTGAGTTCGGGATAGTGCGTGGCGACGAAGGTGGTGACGTTGCGTTCGAGCAGGTGCGAGAGGATGGCGCGCGCCAGGGCTGAACCTTCCTGCGGGTCGGTGCCAGCGCCGAGTTCGTCCAGGATGACCAGCGAACGGCGGTCAGCCTTCTTCAGGATGTGGACGATGTTGGTGATGTGGCCGGAGAAGGTGGAGAGGGATTGCTCGATGGATTGCTCGTCGCCGATGTCGGCGTAGACGGCCTGGAAGCAGGGCAGCTCCGAGCCGGACTGGGCCGGGATGTGCAGCCCGGACTGCGCCATCAGCGCCAGCAAGCCGACGGTCTTGAGCGAGACGGTCTTGCCGCCGGTGTTGGGGCCTGTGATGACCAGGGCGTAGGTGTCGGGAGAGAGGTCAATATCTATGGGGACAACAGTTGCCGGGTCAAGGAGAGGGTGGCGGGCATTCAACAAGCGAATTGACGATTGTCCCGCCTGACTATTCTCTATTCTCGATTCTCTATTCTCTTTGGTCGGATGAAGGATAGGTTCCGC